>JAVJVN010000001.1 GCA_040221055.1 Rhodothermales bacterium
GGTTCGGTTACGTTGTTTTCTCGGCACCTGGGGCCCCGCCGGGGTGGGCGGCCCTATAAATCCAACGAACCCGAGCCGACAAAGAGATTTCTGGGAGGCGGTCGTTGTAACCCTCCTCCCAGTAACGGGGGGCGCCCGGCGGTTGGTGGGACCGCCGGGCGCTGTTTTTTTGGCAAAACCTCGCGCGGAATGAGACGTACGTCCGGACGGCAGCCCCGTCAACAGCCTCGACTCCACCATCCGTACCTTCGTCCCCATTTGCATGCCCATGTCCCGAACGTTCCGTCCACTCCCGCTGGCGCTGCTTCTTCTCCTCCTTCTGCTCCCGGCCTGTAAACAGACGCCGGTCGAAGTCCGCACGGACAGCGTCACCATGCCGGACGGATTCGCGTTGGCGGCCACGTGGTATGAGCCGGAAGGCGTCACGGAGGCCGTCCTGCTGTTCAATGAATGCAGTCGCACGGCCCAGCAGGGGCTGTATGAGGAACTGGCGCGAGCGCTGGCAGCCGAAGGATTTGCGGTCATGACCCACGATTTCCGTGGCACCGGAGGCAGTCGTACGGACGCCTTCGACCTGTCGAATCCGGCCCACACGGATGCCATCCGCAGCGCCTTTGGCAGCGACACCCGCAACATCGTGTCCTACGCCCGTCTGCAATACACTGTCACAGCGGTCGCGGGCACCAGTTGCGGGGCATATCGATTGGCGGACCTGGTAGATGAGCTCCCGGACCTGCGTGCCTTCGTAGCGGTCAGTGGAGGGGCCACCGACAACGGACTCGAAACGCTGTATGGGGCGCGCCCGGTTTCGGTGCTCGGCATTGTTTCCCGGGGTGACGCATCGGCCGTCGAGCCGGTCCGGACCCTGGTACGGAGCCTGGAGAATCGCGCGGAATTCCTGATGCCGGACGGCAGTCTCCATGGCATGACGCTCGTCGCATCGGACGAATCGGTACGCGAACGGATTGTGGATTTCATTGTGACGCGCACCACTGAGGTGGTGGATGATGGTGGCCGGATTGGACAGGTCGATGCGTTTTCCGCCTTCTATATCCAGGGCGGCATGCCCATGGCGCTGTCCGTGACGCATCCGGAGCCCGGACTCACGCGCGCGGTCATCGAAACGCAATTGCCCGGCTCCGGCCGCATCCTGGCCGATACGCTGGAGCACGATGCCTGGGGAGCGTTCGTCCGGCGTTCTTTCGATTATTTCGGCGCACAACCCGAACGGGTGCTGGCCGGCACGGTCGGGGACTCCCTGATCGTATTCCGTCAGCCCCACGACAGCGACGAGGCCACGCGGACCAGCCAGGAATTGGTTTATCCGGTCATCGACGCCACGTGGGCCAACTGGATGCTCGGCGTCATGAAGACCACGGAGTTGGACAGTGTTTCGGTACCGACGTGGCAGATGACGCCGTCGGGGCCCATCCAGCAGGTTTCCGTGTACCACCGGGCGGTCGGCGCAGACGCCAAGGACCCGGCCACCGGATGCACCTGGTGGGAGCGGCGCTCGGCCGCCTACACGTTGCGCTCGTGCGTGACGGACGAAGCGCCGTATTTGCTGCGCCAGCAGGCGGTGACGCCGGATGGCACGGTCCAGCCCCTGTTGGAAGTCAATGCCGGTAATGCACCATCGGGCATGCCCTCATTCTGATCGCCCTGTTCGCAGGCGGGCAGCGGGCTGTCCGGAATCGGACGTTCCTGAACGCCGAGCACGCATGAACGGGCCCGGAATGAGCCATGCAACCGGCTCCGGAAGGACTGGCACAAGGATTGCATTTCCGGGGACATCCTGAATCTCTCCCTGATCGCCCATGTCCCTCATCCGAAGACTGCTCCGCGGCGCGGTCCGTGACCGCCTCCTGACCGCCATCAACATCACGGGGATGGCCATCGGTCTCGCGGTGGGTTTCCTCATCCTGGCGTTCGCGCTCCAGGAATATGACCACGATGCGCGCTGGCCGGAAGCCGACCGGATGTACCGGGTGGATGCCTGGTCCGAGGACGATGGGCAGCGGACGCACTGGGCCGATACGCCATACAGACTGGCGGACGATCTCCGGGAGTCGGGTGCGGGCATTGATGCGGCGTCGGTTTTCCTGCCGGAATTCTCGGTCGTTCGGGCGGGCAGTGTCCTGGAATACAACCGGATATGGTACGTGCATCCCTCGTTCCTGGACCTGTTCGACGTGGATGTGCTGGCGGGAAATGTGGAGCAGGCCCTGCGCTCCCCGGAATCGGTGGTGCTCACCGCGAGCGAGGCGCGCCGTTACGTCCCGTTCGGGTCGCCCATCGGCGAACTGATTGAAATCAACATCGGTGGGGCCTTCGAATCGTTCCGGGTGGACGCCGTCGTGGCAGATTCCCCGGCCTGGTCGAGCCTTCAGTGGGGCATCCTCCTTCCGTACGAGACGGCTCGCGCGCAACCGGGCAAGGCACGCCAACACGATGCCGGGCACGGGCAGGCGGCCACGTTCGTTCGGCTTGCGGATGGCGTGCAGGCGGCGGACGTGCGTCTTCCCGAGCACGAGCGGCTTTCGTTCTTCCTGACGCCCGTGGAGGACATGTACTTCCTGAGCGAGGCGTCCACCCTGGGCATTGTCCGGACGGGAGACAAGCAGCGTGCCGACGTCTTGATCGGTCTGGCCTTGCTCATCATCCTGATTGCCTGTTCCAATTTCACGACCATTTCCCTGGCCCGGAGCGTCCAGCAGAACCGGGCCGTGGGCATCCGGAAGGTGGTCGGGGCCAGTCGCCTGAACATTGCGGCCGAGTATCTGGGCGATGCGCTCCTGAAAACGTCGATCGCCGCCCTGGTCGGGATCGGCCTGGCCGATCTGCTGTCCACGGCGTTCGGCACGCTCATGGGACAGACCGTGGACCTGTCGGTGCTGACTCGTCTGGAGTTCGGCGTACTGGTGGCACTCGGCGTCATCCTGGTGGGGGTTCTGGCCGGTTCCATTCCGACGTGGCACCTGGCACGGGTCCAACCGGTTGACGCCCTGAAAGGCGCATCGGACGGACGGGGCCGGTCCCGGCTCATCCAATCGGTGGTCGTGCTGCAGTTCGTGGCGACGGCGGTACTCCTGGCATCGGCCTGGATCATGTCGCATCAACTGGCTTTCCTGAACCGGATTGACCTGGGCCTGGACGCGGAAAACGTGCTCGTCGTTGAGCCCGATTTCACGAACGGGGCCACCATCCCGGCGCTGCATGCGCAGTTGTCCGCCTCAACCGACCCGGCCATTTCGGGCGTCGCGCTCTCCAACGGCATGCTCTCCCGCAGCCTTCGTACCATGGAAATCCCGGATGGGGATGAAACGCGGCGCATCCATACGTTCGGCGTATCGGCCGAATACGTGGCTCTGCTGGGGCTGGACGTGACGGAAGGCACGCCCATCGATGCATCGAATCCATCCCATGTCCTCATCAACCGGACGTTGGCCAACGAACTGGGCGGAGCGCCCGTGGGCACCATGCTGACGGATGCATACCGGGTGGGCGGCATCGTCGAGGATTTCCACTTCCTGTCGGTCACGCGCGCCATTGGCCCGATGGCCCTGTTGCCACTCGAACAGCCGGAGTCGGCCGGCTATCTGCTGGTCCGGCACGCCGCTGGGCGCGAGCAGGATGCCCTCAGTGCCGTCCAGGACGCATGGCGGCTGCTCGCCCCCGACACCCCCATGTCCTATTACCGCCTGTCGGACAACCTGGGGGACCGCGCGTCGGGAAGCGCCGCCTGGGCCCGCATTGTACGGTATTCAACGCTGTTCGCGCTCTTGATTGCGACTCTCGGGCTATTCGGGCTGAGTGCCCTGGCGGCCGCACGGCGGACCAAGGAAATCGGCATTCGGAAGGTTCTCGGCGCCGGTTCTGTTCGTGTAGCCGGCTTGCTCGTGGGCGAATCGGTCCGGCTCCTGGTGGTGGCCTGTGTGCTGGCCGCCCCGCTCGTTTGGTGGCTCATGGGCGACTGGCTCGCTCGGTTCGCGGTCCGGGACGTCCCGGGAGCCGTGAGTTTCCTGCTGTTGGGGGCGCTGCTCGTGCTCGTTGCCGTTCTGACGGTGGGTTCACACGCGCTCCGGGTGGCCCTGGCGAATCCGGTGGACAGCCTGCGGCGGGAATAGGAAACCGAGCCGGTGGGGCGTCGTTTGTGCGGGCATGAAAATTGCCAAACGATTCCGATGGGAAGGTGCCCACCGCCTGCCATGGCACGAGGGCCGCTGTCGCGACCTGCACGGGCATTCCTACACCATGTTCGTCGAACTCGAGGGTGAGCCCGACGAGAACGGCCTCCTCGTGGACTTCAAGCACGTCAAGAACGCCCTGGCCCCCTTGGTCGACGCCTGGGACCACAGCACGTTGGTGGCCGCAGGCGATGCCAAGCTGCTCGGCATCATGCAGGATGCCGGCTGGCGCCACGCCGTCCTGCCCTACGACACAACGGCCGAGAACATCTGCATTTTCGTGGCGGACCACCTCATTGAAACGTCCATCGACATGCTGAGGGCGCGGCGCATCCACGCCGTCCGCGTGCGGGTCCAGGAAACCGAAACCTGCTGGGCCGAGGCCGAGCGGCGCGTCACCTCAGCCCCTCTGGAATCCTGACTTTCACAATGGCTGGCGTCGGGTCGTGCCGAGACAAGAAAAACTCCGAAGATGATTCATCGACCGCCAGCGCCGTGAAACCACCGTCGAGTATGATTCGTCCCTTCAGTTCGCCGGTCCAATCGAATGCCAGAATGGTGTTTCCCAAGTGGGACGGATGCAGATCTGACTGAAAGCTGAGCAGAGCATAGATGGCATCCGATCCGGCGGATACATCAATGTACCCGCGGTCTCCATTCAACGGATCGTGCTCGAACGGACCCCACGTTATTGCAAGAGGTTCACCGGACCGCAAATCGTGGATTTCGATGATGTCGGCACGTGTGAGGACGACCACGGCCTTCGATCCATCGGGAGAGGCTCTGTATTCTCCCCTGAGGTCATAATCGGTGCCCGTGTTCGACAAGAGGATTGGAAGATCTCCAAATTTCCTCAGTACTTGACCGTCAGCGGCGACCTCAATGAACCGTTGGGAACCGAAGCTTCCACCAAGAACGGTGCTCACCGTGGAATCAGACTGTAGAACGTGCGTTACCATTCCTTCCGTGGGCATCGGACGAAATCCGGACAACGCCATCTTTTTGGTCTCCGTCACGTGAAGATGAAACGTGTTGCGATTCGCAACATCCACTGACGCAAAGTTATTCGGATGCATTTGATGCAGTGACCAAACACGCCTCAATTCTCCGGGGCCTTCTCCGACCGCATCCACACTATCCGTCAGGACACCGGATGCTCTATCATACAGTCTCAACGGAGAGCCGCTGGACGCATCGGTTACTACTATGCTGGATTCGCCAAGCGCAAGGTCCATGGGCAACGCGACATCAATCCCGGTCGCAACTTCCTGCGTTGACAGATTCCAAGTTGGAACTGCCGACAAATCGACCGATTGGGTCGGAACGTTGTACTCAAACGATGGTGTCGGACCACAGCCTGACGGGAGGAGCAATACCCACCAGAGAAACCTTATTCTCTGCACTTGAAGTCCCACACAATGCCGCTGTCCGGCTGACAATAATCACCGAGCGCAGGGATGCATGTACAAGGTCCTTCAGCAGCCGAGCACGAATTGCTTGAAACAGGGGTCGTTGATTTTACAGGAATCAGGCTGACGATCAGCAAGGCGAAGAGAGCAACGAGCAGTTTCATGAAATTCCGGTTTGGTTAATCGGAAACAGAAACATAATATCCCCCCCGGAATCCAGATTCAAGTCTTATTCCGGATCGTTCGACGTTACGCTACCTCATACTCTTGGACGTCGGCGTACGCCACGAGCGACCAGAGATCATCCTCGGGACCCGATTCGCGGAAGGCCATCAGCTCCCGGCGCGACTCCCATTGCTCGCTGACATTTATCCGGTTCTCGTCCAGCGGGTCGGCCGACACCGAGAAATCCACGCAGCCGGGACGCTTCCGTGCCGCGCAAACGGCAGGGAGCGACCCGGCCAGGAACGCATCCCGCTGCCCGGGTTGGATCCGAAGGTATCCAAGGACGAGGATCATGTTGTCTGAGGGCGAGAGCGGCAACACAGGTATGCGCCCCGATACGACCCCGGATCAGGGGAAGATGCCGAGTGCATTGTAGTACACCGCCACCTTGTCAATGGCATTCACGAACGCCGCCGTCCGCTGGTCGGTCTTGTGCGCCTTGGCGATCTCGCTGTTCTCGATGTAGGCCGAGATCATAGTTTCCTCGAGACCGGAGTTGACGAGATCGAGCTCGTCGGCCCCCTGGGAGAGCTTGGTGATCTGCTCGGCCGGCAGATTGATGCCGGTGGCCGACAGGATGGAGCGGATGATGTTTTCGTTGGAGGTCTGCTCGAAGCGCTTGCTCATGCGCCCGAATCGGACGTGGGAGAGGTTCTTGAGCCACTCGAAGTACGAAACGGTGACGCCGCCGGCATTCAGGTAGACGTCGGGAATGACCAGGACGCCCCGTGCGAGCAACATGGCGTCGGCGTCGGCCGTAACCGGACCATTGGCGCCTTCGCCAATGAGCTTGGCCTTTATGCGCGGCGCGTTTTCCTTGGTAATCTGGGCTTCGAGCGCCGCCGGAACGAGGATATCGCAGTCCATTTCCAGCGCGGCAGCAGGATTGCCGACATCGGTGCAGCCAGCCAGGCCCAGCAGGGCGCCGGTTTCCTTTTTGTGCGCCATGGCAGCCTCTATGTCAATGCCATTCGGATTGTAAACGGCCCCGTTCCATTCAATGAGCCCGACGAGGATGGCCCCGCCTTCCTGGAGGTACTTGGCCGCATGGTAGCCCACGTTTCCAAGGCCCTGTACAATGCATTTCTTGCCCTCGAGCCCGACGCTGAGGCCGACCGCCTTCATGTCCTCCGGGTTGTTACAGGCTTCCCGGATGCCGTAGTACACGCCACGTCCGGTGGCTTCGGTCCGACCGCGGACGCCGCCCTGGGCGACCGGCTTGCCCGTCACACAACCAGCGGCGGTCAACGGATCGTCGGACATGGAATTGTAGGTATCGAACATCCACGCCATCTCCTTCGGACCCGTCCCGTAGTCCGGGGCGGGGACGTCAATGCCCGGGCCAATGAAGTTTTTCTTCATGAGCTCGTACGTATAGCGGCGGGTAATGCGCTCGAGCTCGGCCTCGGAGTAGTTGTGGCGGTTGATCTTGATGCCGCCCTTGGCGCCACCGAACGGGACGTTCACGATGGCGCACTTGTAGGTCATGAGCGTGGCCAGCGCGGCCACTTCGTCGGCATTCACGTTGTCGGCATACCGGATGCCGCCTTTTACGGGCAGGCGATGGTGGCTGTGCTCGGCCCGCCATGCCTGTATGACCTCGATGGTGCCGTCATCCTTCTTCAGCGGAAACTTCATGTGGTACATGCTATTACAGATTTGTATCTGTTTCAGCAGACCCTCCGGATGGGAGGTCAGGGCACTCGCTTTGGCGAACATTCGGTCAACTTGTGCCAGGAAGGATGCGGACATGGGTCTTGGAGTTGGTTCAGGTTCAGAAATCCGGTGACAGGCTACTATCTTGGAAGCGTAATCGCAACGTGCCTGCTGATTCAATTATGGATGCGAAAAGCGCTTCCAGACAACTCGCCATCCTCATGGGAGATCCGGTGGCCCACTCGAAATCCCCGGTCATCATGACCGCGGCGGCAAAGGCCGCGGGGATAGACCTCGTCTATGTGGCCTGCCGTGTCCGGGATTGTGACTTGGCCCAGGCGGTGGATGCCATCCATGCGCTCGGCATCCTGGGTGCCAATGTCACGATACCGCACAAACAGCGGGTCATCGAATTCCTGGACGACCTGACGGCGGCGGCGCGCGCGGTGGGCGCCGTGAACACGGTTTTCCGCGACGCCGAGGACCGCCTGGTCGGCGACAACACCGACATCGCCGGGTTCACGGCGCCCATACGCGAGCGGGGGCTCGCGTCGGCCCTCGTGCTCGGCACGGGGGGCGCCGCGCGCGCCGCCGCCTGGGCGTGCCTGCACGAACTCGGCATGGATCGGGTCCTGGTCACTGGCCGCACGCCGGAAAAGGCCGATGCGCTCGTTCATGCGCTTTCGGCGGGGCGGGAAGACCGAGTCGTTAGAGAAATAATGGCCATACCCTGGGAAGAGCGCCACGCCGCCATCGCATCGGTCGAACTGATCGTGAACGCTACGCCCATCGGCATGTGGCCGGAGGTGGATGCGTCGCCGCTCGACGACCCGGCGTGCCTCGGCGCGCATCATCTGGTGTATGACCTGGTCTACAATCCGGCCGAGACCCGCCTGCTGCGCGAGGCCCGCGAGCAGGGTGCACGCACCCAGGGCGGCATGGACATGCTCATCGGTCAGGCCGCAGCGGCCTTCGAGCGCTGGACCGGCCGGAAAATGGATACGCTGTCGGTCCGCGGCGCCCTTTCACCGAGGGAGTACCCTTGAACACACCGAACATCAACCCCGTGGACCTCGAAATCGCGCCCCTGGCGACGAGCGAGACCATTCCGTCCGCGTGGTACACCGACCCCGCGTTCCATGCGTTCGACCTGGCGGCGGTCCTGGCCCGTTCCTGGCAGTACGTGGGCCCGGCTTCGGATGTCGCCGAGCCCGGCTCGTACGTGACCGACTTCGTCGCCGGCAACCCCGTCCTGGTTGCGCGCGACCGCACCGGCGCCCTGTCCGCGTTCTACAATGTCTGCAAGCACCGCGGCGGCCCCCTGGCCACCGACCGGTGCGGTCGCGCCCAGATGCTGCGCTGCCAGTACCACGGCTGGACCTACCGCATGGACGGCATGCTGCGCGGCGTGCCCCGCTTCGACCGGACCGAACTGTTCGACAAGAAGAACTACGGCCTGACACCGATTGGTGTCGAAATCTGGGAGGGTCTGCTGTTCGTGTGCCTGGAACCGGAAAACGCCACCCCGATTGCCGAGCTGTTCGCCGGTATCCCCGAGCACATTGCGCCCATCCGGCTCACCGACCCGGCCTTCCGCGTCAGGGACAGCTACGACGTGGCGTGCAACTGGAAAGTCTACGTGGACAACTACCTGGAGGGCTACCATATCCCGCTGGTGCATCCGGAGCTCTGCGAGCTGCTGGACTACCGGTCCTACGAGACCGAGACCTTCACCCATTACTCGCTGCAGCACAGTCCCATCAAGAACGCATCGACCGCCTACGGGCCGGCCGACGGCGCGGCGTACTACTATTTCGTGTTTCCGAATCTCATGCTGAACATCCTGCCGGGCCGCCTGCAGGTGAACCGGGTGGATGCGCTCGCCCCGGACCGGTGCCGGACCCTCTTCGACTACTACGCCACGGCTGAGCACAACATCGACGAGGACCGCGCGTTCAGTGACCGCGTGCAACAGGAAGACATCCATATCTGCGAGCATGTCCAACGCGGCCTCGCAAGCCGCGCCTACGACCGGGGGCGGTTCTCCTACGACCTTGAGAACGGCGTGCATCATTTCCAATCCATGCTGAAGACGGCGTATCGAGCGGCTACCACATGCGCATAGCCCTCGCACAGATCAACACCACGGTCGGCGACATAGCCGGCAATGTGGAGCGCATCCTCCACTACGCGCAACAAGCGGCCGAGGAAGGCGCGGACCTGGTCGTATACCCCGAGCTGTGCATTACGGGATATCCACCGCTCGACCTGCTGCACTCGGACTACGTGATTTCGGCCGCGCAGAAGGCGCTGACGCACATTGAAACCCATCTTCCGGACGGGGTGGCCGCGCTCGTCGGCACGCCGGTCCCGAATACGAGTCCCAAGGGCAAACGGCTCTTCAATGCCGCCGTCCTGCTGGAGCGCGACCAACCCCGGCAGGTCGTCCACAAGATGCTCCTCCCGACGTACGACGTGTTCGACGAATACCGCTACTTCGAGCCCGCGGCCGCACAACAGGTCATGTCCTTCCGCGGCGTCCGCCTGGGCGTCCACATCTGCGAGGACATGTGGAATAACGAGGAGGTGGCCGAATACCACCTCTATGACCGGGATCCGCTCCAGGAACTGGCCGACCAGGGCGTCGACCTGTTCGTGAACATCTCCGCGTCGCCCTTCTCGCACGGCAAGCACGCGCTGCGCAGCGGCGTCATTGGAGGCATTTGCCGGGCGCATGGCGCGCCGTTCCTGGTGGTCAACCAGGTAGGCGCCAACACCGAACTGATCTTCGACGGGGACAGCCGCGTGCATGCGGCCGACGGCACGCTCGTTCATGTGGCGCCCTCCTTCGAGGAGACCCTCACCTGGTACGACCTGCCCGAAGCAGACGCCATCACGCCCACCGCGCTGCCCCGCCCCGCGGACCGTATTGCCGACCTGCACGATGCGCTCGTGCTCGGCATCCGCGACTATGTCGGCAAGTCCGGCGCCTTCAAGCAGACCCTCGTCGGGCTGTCCGGCGGGATCGATTCGGCCGTCACGGCGGCCCTTGCCGCCGAGGCCCTTGGCGGCGAAAACGTACTGGGCGTGACCATGCCCTCGCGGTTCTCGTCGAAAGGCAGCGTGGAGGACTCCGTGGCGCTGGCCGACGCCCTGGGCATGACCCTGCATACCATTCCGATTGAGCCGGCCGTGGAGGCCTTCCACCACATGTTGGAGCCGCTGTTCACCGGCACCCAGCCGGGCGTGGCCGAGGAAAACATCCAGGCGCGGGCGCGGGGACTGACCCTGATGGCCATCTCCAACAAATTCGGTCACCTGCTGCTGACCACCGGCAACAAGAGCGAGCTGGCCATGGGCTACGCCACCCTGTACGGCGACATGTCCGGCGGCCTGGCTGTGCTCTCCGACGTCTTCAAGACCGACGTCTTTGCGCTGGCCAACTACATGAACCGGCGGGCCGGCCGCGATATCATTCCGCAGGCCACCATCGACAAGCCCCCGTCGGCCGAGCTGCGTCCGGATCAGCGGGACGAAGATTCATTGCCGCCATACGATGAATTGGACGCCATCCTGAAGCGCTACATTGAATACCGGGAAGACGTGGACGTGATTGCCCGCCAGACCGGGCATCCGACCGCATTCGTGGAGGGCCTGCTGCGCGTGGTCGACCGGAACGAGTACAAGCGCCGCCAGGCCCCACCCGGGCTGCGCGTATCTTCCAAGGCCTTCGGCGCCGGACGGCGCCTGCCCATTGTCATGAACCTGGACCGGGCCGCCATCGACGCCCTCTTACCATGATTGCCTACGTATCGGGAGTCCTCGTTTCCAAGAAACCCACCGAGGTCATCGTGGACGTCGGCGGCATCGGCTACCGCGTGCTCGTGCCGACCTCCACCTTCGAACAACTCCCCGCCACGGGCAAGAAAGTCCACCTGACCACGTTCCATCACGTCCGGGAGGATGCCGAAATGCTCTACGGCTTCGCCCGCGAATCGGAGTACGTGGTGTTCGGGATGATGCTCGCGGTCTCGGGCGTGGGTCCGAAACTGGCGCTGGCCGCCCTGAGCGCATTGCCGCCCAACGAGATCCGGGAACGCATTCTGGAAGGCGATGCGGCGCTGCTGACCCGCATTCCGGGTGTGGGCCGCAAGACTGCCGAGCGGATGATCGTGGAGCTGCGCGACCGGTTCGAGAAGGTGGATCCGTCCGATGCGACGTCTCCCGGCGGTGGCGTCGCCACGCCGGCCTCATTCCGTGCCGATGCGCTCGCGGCACTCGAGGCGCTCGGTCTGTCCGGCGGAGCAGC
Organism: Rhodothermales bacterium; assembly: GCA_040221055.1. Taxonomy (NCBI): domain Bacteria; kingdom Pseudomonadati; phylum Rhodothermota; class Rhodothermia; order Rhodothermales; species Rhodothermales bacterium. Next base: position 11,787 of record JAVJVN010000001.1, read on the forward strand.
CGACAAGGCGGTCCGGTCCGTGCTCAAGAAGAACCCCGATCTGACGAGCGCCGAGGACATCATCCGATTGGCCTTACGGGAATGAATACCCGCGGGCGGGTATTGGGGCGGCCATGCGTGCCGGTAACTTGGCACACGAACCACTTTCCCCGTACTCCCGCCATGACCGATTTCTTCCTCCGATCCCTAGGCCTGTTGGCCCTGTTCACCCTTCTGGGCGTCACGTCCCAACCCGCCCTCGCCCAGTGGGAACGGATGGATCGGAACGCCGGGCTTCCCGATGGCGTGCCTGCTGGCCTGTGGTATGACGGGCAGACCCTCTTCACCTTGTGGACCGCTCCCTCGTCCGTGGTCGTATCGTTGTACTCGTCGGCCGATCTGGGCGCATCCTGGAGCCCGGTTGCCGGCTTCACGCCCGTGGCAGGCGTTCCCACTCTTCAAGCCGTCGTCAACGGACGGATGATTCTGGCCGCCCTTCTCGGAAACGCTACAGCGGTGGCCTTCCTGACCTCCGACGACGGAGGTACCACCTGGTCCTACAAGGAACAGCCTGGCCTCGGTCAGCCCAGCGCCATCGCCTACGGGAACGGACGCTGGTACCTGTCGACCGCCTCCTTCCTGTACGTCTCGACCGATGACATGCAAACTTGGACCCAGTCCTCATCGGGCGGCGCGGGCTCCGGTGTCCTGCTCACGGACAATGCGGGGTCGCTCCTGGCCAACCGGTCGGGTCTCGCGTACCGCTCGGCGGATGACGGTGCCACCTGGACGGCCATTGCCATTCCCGGCAACTTCCTGAACTTTTTCTCCGGAGCGTGGCAGGTCGGCACCACGTTCTACCTCAAGAACGTCGGTGACGGACAGGTCCACCGCAGTGAAGACGGCGGCGCGACGTGGACGTCATACACATCGTTCGGCGATTTCAACTGGGCGAATGCCCTGGTCGCGGCCAACGGCGAGACGTGGATACCCTATACGACCAGCGTTGGAGGGGCCAATTTCTTCCTCTCCACCGACGCCGCCGTCACCGCGACGGCTGCGTTCGATCTGACGGGATACCCTCTGTCGTCCTCCGCCACGCCGTGCTTCGGCGTCCCGAAACTCGCGGGCAACTACCTGTTCATCAGCGCCAACCTGTGTTTCAACGATCAGAACGGCATCTACCGATACGCGCTGGCCACCGACACGGCCGCCGAACGAACCCCTGAACATCCAGATGCCCTCGACGCATCCCCCATGGGCCTGCCCTACCCCAACCCGGCGCGGACCGCCGTCACGGTGCCCCTCAATTTGCAGCCCGGCTCTTCAGCACGCATCCACATGGTCGATCTGCTCGGGCGCACGGTCCGGACCTGGACTGCACACCCCACCGCCGACAGGCTGACACTCGACCTCTCGGGCGTGCCAGCCGGCATGTATGTGCTGCACACCGGCGCCCACGCACGACCGCTGGTAGTCCGCTGACCTGAATCAGTCGGCCCCACCCCGCTCGGGCAACGATTCCACGTGCAGGGTTTGCGTCGGGAAGGCGAATTCAATGCCTTCCGCCGTGAATCGCTTGTGCAGGGCCAGGTTGATTTCCTGCTGGCGGTCCATGTAGACGGCGTAGTCGGACACCAGCACGAAGTACACGGTCTCGAAGTTGATGGAGAAGTCGCCGAACTCCTTGAAGTGCGCGCGGTCGAAACGCACGTCGGAGCAGGACTCCACGGCTTCGCGCAACATGTCGGGGATGGCCTGCAGCTTGTCGTGCGGCGTGCTGTACGTGACGCCCACACCGAACACAATCCGGCGCTCGTACATCCGCTTGAAATTCCGGACGCGTGTTGAGAGCAGGTCATTGTTGGATATGATGATCTGCTCACCGGACAAGCTCCGGAGCCGCGTGGTCTTGATGCCAATGTGTTCCACGGTCCCCGACATGCTGTCCAGTACCAGGAAATCCCCGTACACGAACGGCTGATCGGCAATGATCGATACATAAGCCAGCAAATCCTGCAGCACATTCTGGACCGCGAGGGCAATGGCAATGCCGCCAATCCCGAGCCCCGCTACCAGCGCTGTGATGTCCACCCCGAAATTGTCCAACGCCACCAGGAACAGCACGGACCAGAGCACGATCTTGCCCACCAAACCGATGGCGCGGACCGCCGTCACCTGGGACGTATCCTCCTGTTGGGCCTCCGAGTACCATTTCGTGGTGAGCCGGATGAGGTCATTGCCCCACAGCCCGGCCTGCACCAGCAGCCCCAGGAACACCAGTCGCAAAAGCCATTCCAGGGCCGGGGCATCGTCCGTATGGTACCGTGTCGCGAAATAGAGCGCAACCACGGCCAGGAACCATGTGCGTGTGCCGCCGAGCAGTTCGGCAATCACATCGTCTATCCGGTTCGACGTCCGCTCGGCCAGCGCGGTGAACCGGCCGAAGAACAGGCGGCGGATGCCCAATCCCACCGCGGTGAACACCACCCATAACCCGAGGAGTTTGGCCCATTCCAGGAGGGGCCATCCGGCCAGTTCGTACGAAAGCAGTTCGGTCATGTCGCGTCAGGGGTTCGTTCCAGCCCCCAATTTACGACGCAACGAACTACCCCATCCGGAAGCGGATAACCGCCGAGAGGACATACAGGACCAGGAACTCCACCAGACCGAATATCGGCGCGATGAAGGATACTTTCAGGCCGCCCGCGACCAGGGCCGGAGACACGGTTCCGCCAACGCCTTCAATGGCCGACAGGGCCTGATACAGTCCCATGGCCTGGGACAGGATGCCCATGATGAGCAGGAATACGGCGGCATGACGGACGGCGGCGGCCATTTTCCCGGCGTGCGGGGCGAGGGATCCAACGCCGAACGCACCGGCCAGACCGGCCACAAAAGCCACGACGCCAATGAGGAGCATGGGCATCATGAAGACGCCACCCATTTCGATGTAGGACATGACAATCACTGTGTTGATGGTAAGGATTCGGCCGCAACGTAGCCCGGGGCTCCGCGCTCCGGAAACCAAAATCGACCATCAACGGTCTCGCGTCGACCATCATCGTTGGGCTTGTCGGCAGGAAACTGTACCCTTTGTCATGACCCTGCGCATCCGCATCCTGCTTCACGTCGCCTACTGGCTGACCGCCCTGGTGTTCTTTGCCCTCTACTACGGGCAGAAGCCGGGGGATTTTGCCCAGAACCTGGCCTATGCGGCCCTGCTGTTGCCCGTCACGATCGGCACCACGTATTTCATTCTGTATCGGCTCATCCCCCGGTACCTGCTGACGCGACAGTACGCGCGGTTCGGCCTGTACCTGGTCTATACGGTCATCGCATCGGTCTACCTTGAGCTCCTGGTGTCCTTCGTGCTCTACATGACGCTCGCGGACTACCAATCCATGGTCGTGCAACCGGATTTTCCGGGAGTGGTGGACGGGCTCCTCGGCATGTATTTCTTCGTGGCCCTGGCCGTAGCCGCCCACCTTGCCGAGCGATGGTACCGTCTCCAGCAGGCGCGCCATGCCATGGAAATCCGCCTGAAGGAAGCCGAACTGGCCCTGCTGAAATCCCAGATCCAGCCGCACTTCATGTTCAACGCGCTGAACAGTCTGTATGCGCTGGCGCTTGAGCGGAGCGCCGACACGCCGGACCTCATCCTGAAACTGTCCACGCTGCTCGACTACGTGCTCTATCGCGCGGGTACGGACCGCGTGGACCTTGCCCTGGAACTGGACATGATCCAGGCGTACGTGGATCTGGAGTCGGTGCGATGTGCGGACCGGGCCGTCATCACGCTCGATCTGCCGTCGGACCCGCCCGCCGCCACCATGGCACCGCTCCTCATCCTGCCGCTGGTCGAGAACGCGTTCAAGCACGGCGTTCACCCGTCCGATGCGCCGAGCCGGATTGCCATCCGTGTCACCGTGGCGGAGGGGCGCCTGCACGTCGAGGTCCGCAATACGCTGGCGGCTGCCGACCCGAAAAGGAGCGGCGGCATCGGCCTGGAAAACCTGCGTGCACGTCTGGCCCACCTGCATCCTGGAGCGCACGAGCTGACCACATCGGTCCAGGATGGCTGGTTCACCGCCCGTATGACCATTCCCCTTGCGCCATGAGCCTTTCCTGCATGATCGTGGATGATGAACCGCTGGCCCGCCGCGTGCTGGAGAACTTCCTCACGCACCTGGACGACTGCGAACTCGTGGCATCGTGCGCGTCGGCCAGGGAGGCCCTGAGCGTACTGTCCGAACGCCCCGTGGACCTGCTCTTCCTGGACATCCAGATGCCCGGGCTCTCCGGTCTGGACCTCATCCCGCTCCTTCCAGAGCCCCCGGCTGTGGTGTTCACCACCGCGCATCGTGAGTATGCGGTCGAGGGATTCGAGCTCCAGGCCGTCGACTATCTCCTGAAACCCGTCTCCATGGCACGGTTCAAAAAGGCCGTCGACCGGGTTCGGGCGCTCCACGCCACGCGCAACGCATCGAGCGTCGCCCGGATTACCGTCCGGGTGGACCGGCAGAACGTACACGTGCGGACGGGGGACATCGTGTACATCGAGGCCATGAAGGACTACGCCCGCATCCATACCCTGTCCGGCCTGCTGGTCACGAAACGGGCCCTGTCGAGCCTGGAGGAGGAACTCTCCGGCGCCGGATTCATCCGCATCCACCACTCGTTCCTGGTCCGGGGGGCCGCCGTCGAAGCCCACGCGCCGGAATTCGTACTCGTCGCCGGGAAACGCCTGCCGGTGGGCCGGGCGTACCGGCAGGAGGCCCTGGCCCGACTGGAATTGGCGTGAACTTCCAACTTCTGCCGGGACCCGGACGCCTGCACGGCGTATCCATGGGCTGAACCCCAATTTTCAGGAGCGCAACCTGCGCACCGTCCCTATTCCTCGCATCTCCCATGCACACTTCCCTGCGCAACATCGCCATCGTGGCCCACGTGGACCACGGCAAAACCACCCTCGTCGACTCGCTGCTGTGGCAGAGCGGCACGTTCCGGGACAACCAGGAAGTGGCCGAACGCGTCATGGATTCCATGGATCTGGAGCGCGAGAAGGGCATCACCATCATGGCCAAGAACACGGCCGTGCACTACGGGGATGTCAAGATCAACATCGTGGATACGCCCGGTCACGCCGATTTCGGCGGTGAAGTCGAGCGGACGCTGCGGATGGTGGACGGCATCATGTTGCTGGTCGATGCGGCAGAAGGCCCCCTCCCACAGACGCGCTTCGTGCTGTCCAAGGCGCTCGCCCTCGGCCTGCCGGCCATCGTGGTCATCAACAAGATTGACCGATCCGACGCCCGCCCCGAGGAAGTCCTGAACGAGGTCTACGACCTGTTCATCGACCTGGACGCCAACGAGGAGCAGATTGAATTCCCGGTCGTCTACGCCGTGGCGCGCGACGGCAAGTGCACGTTGGACCTCGGCGAGGAGATGGCCGATCTGCGGCCCCTGTTTGAAACCATCGTAAACACCATTCCCGCTCCTCCGCAGGACGCCGAGAGCTCGGTCCAGGTGCTCGTTACGAACGTGATTCCGGACAAATACCGGGGTCCGCTCGCGGTGGGCCGCGTGGTACGCGGGACGCTGAAGAACCGCCAGCACGTGGTGCTGTGCCGCCGCGACGGATCGAAAACCCCCGCCCAGGTCACGGCGCTGTTCGAATATGAAGGGCTGAGCCGCGTGGAGACCGATGAAGTCGGCCCGGGCGACATCGTGGCCGTGGCCGGCATGGCGGGAATCGGCCTTGGCGAGAGCATCGCTGACGCCGAAAACCCTGAAGTGCTGCCGCCGCTGCACGTGGACGAGCCCACCATGTCCATGGAGTTCCGCGTGAACGATTCGCCGTTCTGTGGCCGTGAAGGCAAGTATGTGACCAGCCGGAACCTGCGTGATCGCCTGTTCCGCGAGGTGGAAACCAATCTGGCCATGCGCATTGAGGAGACGGATTCGGCCGACAGCTACCTGGTCTACGGCCGTGGCGAGCTCCAGATGGCCATCCTGATTGAGCAGATGCGCCGCGAAGGCTTCGAGTTCTCCGTCGGCATGCCCCGCGTGATCACGAAGGAAATCGACGGCAAGCTCCACGAACCGTACGAACTGGCCATGATTGACGTGGCCGAGGATTTCATGGGCGCCGTCGTGCAGAAGCTGGGCACCCGGAAAGGCGTCATGACGAAGATGGTGAACCACGGCTCGGGCCGTGTCCGCCTGGACTTCGAACTCCCGAGCCGGGGCCTCATCGGCTACCGCACGGAGTTCATGACCGATACCAAAGGCACCGGTATCCTGACGCACCTTTTCGACAAGTACAAGCCATGGGCCGGCGAGATTTCGCACCGCGCTTCCGGCGCCCTGGTAGCCGACCGCTCCGGAAAGGCCACGGGATACGCCATCGTGTCGCTCCAGGAGCGCGGTGAGCTGTTCGTGGGCCCGACCGATGCCGTCTACGAAGGCATGCTGGTGGGCGAGAACAGCCGCGACGTGGACCTCGACGTGAACGTCGTCAAGGAAAAGAAGCTCACGAACATGCGCGCCTCGGGCTCCGATTCGTTCGAGAAGATCATTCCGCCGCGCCGGATGTCGCTCGAAGAGGCCATTGAGTTCATCCGCGAGGACGAGCTCATGGAGGTCACCCCGACGTCCATCCGCCTGCGCAAGCGCTACCTGAACCCGAACGACCGCAAGAAGCACGAGCAGAAGCGGAACGCGTAATCAGGTCGGGTCGGGCCCGTTTTTCCTTACATATTTGGCACCAGATGCCGAGATTGCAAGGATAAACCATACCGGCCACCCTTCGTGTCCCTCTTCCGCGTTTCCTCCGTTCACCGTACCCACCTGACCGTCCTGGTCGGGCAGGCCGAAGTCCGCGCCGAGCTCACGGGCCGCTTCCGGTTCATGGCCGAATCGGACGAGGCCCTGCCGGTGGTCGGCGATTGGGTGGAGGCCGAGCTGTTCGACAACGACACACTCGCGATTGTGCACGACGTGCAGCCCCGCCGGACGGTGCTCCGCCGTCGCGCGGCCGGGGGCGATGCCGCCGTGCAGATCATGGCCGCCAACGTGGACACCGCATTCATCGTGCAGTCCTGCGACCGCGATTTCAACCTGGCCCGGCTGGAGCGGTATCTCGTGGCCGTCCGGGATGGCGATGTGGCGCCCGAAATCATCCTGAACAAGGCCGATTTGCTGGACGGGGTGGACCTCGTCGCGGCCATCCGCGCGTCGGGCGAAACCGCGCCCATCCACCTGGTCTCGGCCGAATCCGGGCTCGGCATGGAGGCCCTGGCAGCGCGGCTCGAGCCCGGCAAGACGTATTGCCTGCTCGGCTCGTCGGGCGTCGGCAAGACCACGCTCACGAACCGCCTGCTGGGCGTGGACGCGTATGCCACCGGCGCCGTGCGGGAAGACGATCACCGCGGCCGCCACACCACCACGAGCCGTCACCTGATGGCGCTGCCCTCGGGGGCATGGCTTATTGATACGCCGGGTATGCGTGAACTCGGTCTGCTGGGCGCCGAGGCCGGCCTCTCGGAAACCTTCGATGACATTGGCGCGCTCGCGACCGCCTGTCGCTTCCGCGACTGCTCCCACATGGTCGAAGAGGGATGCGCTCTGCTTGAAGCCGTTACCTCGGGTGAACTGGACCGCGCCCGCTACGATCGCTATATGAAACTGAAGCGGGAGTCCGAGCACTACGACCGCAGCCTCGCTGAACGCCGCCGCAAGGACAAGGAGACCGGCAAGCTGCACAAGCGTATCCAGGCTGAAAAGAAAGACAAGCGACGCTGAATCAGCCGAAAAATGGAACTTGGCAGCGGGCTGCTGATTGGAAGGGCATGCCCCTTATCCGAACCATCAAAGCACGATTGGCGCCGGCAGCCTGGCTGCTGACGGTGCTGATGGCGCTGGCCCCCCTCGGGCCGCACGCCAGCAAGGTTGTACTGTGTTTCGGCATGGATGGGCATGTGGATGCGGAAATCGTGCACGTTGAAGACTGCCTGGACATCCCCATCCCGACGGGAAATGATGCCAAGTGCAGCTCGTTCAAGACGGAAAGTGGCCCGGCTCAGGTGGCCGTCATGGCCGTCGTGGCGCATCTACCGGCACCCGTGCACCCCCTTCCCGCGTCTCGCGTCGCGCCTCCGTCGACGTACGGACCCACCCCACTGCATCGCAGTGTCGTCCTGCTGATCTGAGCCTTTCCTGATCCCCGATTCGTCCGCCCGGTACGCACGACCATGAGCGTCAACGGTGGCATCATACACGATCAGGACTTCAAGGCATATGATCCGCATCCCATTCGGGCCGACGCTGGCGTCGGTCATGGTTTTGCTGGCTGGCATGTCTGCCGGCTGCGCAAATTCCTATAAAGCCTCCTATCCGGAGCCCCGCACCCTAATTTCAGAGCGTCCGGTCCACCTTCCTCCACCGTCCGGCAAGCACGTACCGATTCCTCCGGACAAATACGACCGTCCGCTTTCGCTTGAAGAGGCCGTCGCTCTAGCACTCGAATACAACCCAACGCTCAGGTCAGCCGCCTTCGAACAGCAGGCCAGGGAAAACGAGGCTTCGCAGGCGGCGCGACTGCCCAATCCGGAACTGGATGCCGGAATCGACGAGTTCGGCGGTATCGGGTCGCGAACTGGACTCCGATCCCTGGAAATCGGGGGTAGCCTTTCACAGACACTGGAGTGGGGTGGCGACCGTCGTGCCCGTTCCGACGTCGCAGCACGTGGCGCGGAATGGGCGGCGTGGGTCGTCGAGTCCACCCGCTTGGATGTCGTTACCGAGGTTCGGTACTCCTTTATCGGCGTTCTGGCGGCGAAGGCACGTCTCGAAATCGCTGAAGAACAAGGGGAGATCGCACGACGGCTTGCCGATGCAATCGAACGCCGCGCCGCAGAAGGAGCCGTGTCTCCGCTGGAAGCCCGTCGTGCGCGTGTGGCCGCCATCACGGCCGTTACCGTCCTCGAGCGAGCACGTCGATTCCTGGACAATGCGCGGGCCCGACTCGCCGCCACCTTCGGTGGCGACGTCGAATACGTGAGGGTGAAGGGGACACTTCCTGAGCCCGCACCGGTGCCCGAACTCGAAAGGCTTGTTCCGCTGCTCCAACTCAACCCGGAGTTGGCCCAATATGCCACACTGCTGGAAGAAGCCCGTGCACACGCTCGTCTGGAGCGCGCCCGACGCATTCCGGACGCTACTGTTCGTTTCGGCGCCGCGTATTTCAATGAATTGGGAGAGTCGGCGATCTCGTCAGGGATTACCATTCCGCTTCCCCTTTTCAATACGAACAAGGGTGCCATCCGCGCTGCCGATGCGCGCATTGCAGCCACGGAGGCAGACGCAGAGTCGGCGTTCCTGCGGGCCCGCAGGGAACTCACCACGCTGTACGGCACCTTGGTCGTGTCAGCCGATGCAGCCCGCATGCTGTACCAAGATGCCCTGCCGAACGCCCGGGCCGCGTATGACGGAATCCTGACCGGCTATCACGAGGGAGAATATGGGCTTCTCGACGTCCTTGATGCACAAAGTGCATTCCTCGAAACACGGAATGCGTACGCGGATGCCTTGTCGGATTTCCATCAAGCGCGCGCTGCCGTCGAGCGACTGATCGCCACCCCTTTCCATGCCGTCGAAGACGCCCACACGAACCAGAGATGACCATGAATACCCGAATCACTACCCGTCGCATTCTGCTCATGGCAACCTGGCTCGGCCTTCTGGCCGTGGCTTTCCTTGTCTGGAGGTTCGCTGTCGTACCCGGTCAATCAGCGGTCCCGTCATCAGTGGCCGAACGCCTCAATACGGACCCTGCAAATTCAGACCTCGTTGTGCTTACAGCCGACGAGGTGGAAGAATTCGGAATTGACATCCGGACGGCCGGCCCCGGCACCATGTCCCTGCAAAAGAGTCTTCCAGGCGAAATACGCGCCAACGAAGACCGGTATGCGCACGTCACGCCCCGCGTGTCGGGCGTGGTGCGGAGTGTGAGTGCAAACGTCGGCAGTTACGTTCGCGCCGGCGAGATCATGGCCGTCATTGAAAGTCGGGAGTTGGCCGACCTGAAGGCGGAATACCTTGCGGCCGTTGAACGTCAGGAACTGGCCCGCGCCTCATTTGAGCGGGAAGAACGGCTCTACAAGCAGGAAATCACGGCCGAGGCCGATTTTCTCGAAGCCCGACAGGCCAACGCCGAGGCTCAAATCCGCACCCGATCCGCACGTCAGAAACTGATCGCTCTCGGATTTTCGGATGCGTACATCGAAGCCCTGCCGCTTGAGGAAGAACGCAGCCTGGTGGCCTACCCCCTGACTGCACCCATTTCAGGGAGTGTAATCGAGAAGCACGTGGTTTTCGGAGAGGCGGTCGAGGCTGCCACGGAGGCGTTCGAAGTGGCGGACTTGTCCACCGTATGGGCGGACCTGTCCATCTACCAGCGGGACCTCGGGACCGTCCAGGAAGGACAGGACGTGATCATTGATGCGGGTCCGGGGCAACCCCGGACACGGGGCACCATTTCCTATGTGCGCCCGATCGTCGGCGAGGAGACGCGGACAGCCATTGCCCGCACGGTCGTTTCTAATCCGGAAGGACGATTGAAACCCGGTCAATTCGTCACGGGCCTTTTGACCGTCCGGGCTGTGGAGGTGGACGTTCTCATACCGGCCACGGCACTGATCGATGTCGAAGGCCGGACCGTCGTATTCGTGCAGACTGTGGACGGGTTCGTGCCGCGACCCGTCGAAACAGGGGACGTCGCCGGGGATCGGGTAGCCGTCCTGGAGGGCCTCAAGCCAGGCGAACGCTACGTGGCATCGGGGGCTTTTGCACTCAAGGCCGAGCTTGGTAAAAGTGAATTGGAGGGCGGACATGCGCACTGAAATGAACAAAATCATCCAATTCTCGCTGCAGAGCAAGCTTCTTGTCCTGGTGTTGGGTGTCGTAGTCGTCGCTGCCGGCTGGTGGACCTATCGGGGGCTCCCGATCGATGCCTTTCCTGACGTCTCCCCGTCCCTGGTCCAGGTTTTCACGGTGACTGAGGGACTTGCACCGGCCGAGGTAGAGCGCTACGTGACCTACCCCGTTGAGACCTCCATGAACGGCCTGCCCAACGTGGAGCAGGTCCGATCGGTATCGAATTTCGGCCTGTCCGTCGTGAATGTCTATTTCGAGGAGGGAACGGACATCTACTTCGCCCGCCAACTCGTCGGTGAACGCCTGAATGAGGCGCGCGAGTCCATTCCTCCGGGATTCGGTGAACCGGAAATGGGACCCATCTCCACCGGCATGGGACTCGTCCTGTTTTACTACCTGGACGATACGACCGGACAGTATTCGCTCGAGGAACTCCGCACCATGCAGGACTGGATCGTGAAGACCAGTCTCCAGACCGTTCCCGGCGTCACGGAAGTGCTGGGTATAGGAGGCTATGAGCGCCAATTCCAGGTCGTCGTACATCCCGATGCCTTGTTGCAGTACCGGGTCACCCTGGAAGAACTGACACGCGCACTCGAGGAAAACAATCTCAACGTCGGTGCACAGTACATCGAGCAGAATGCCGAACAGTTCGTGGTCCGCTCCGTTGGGCTGGCGACCGGTGTTTCCGACCTTGAGAACGTCGTGGTCCGAACCACCGACGGCACGCCGGTATTCGTGAAGGATGTGGCAACGGTCCAGATCGGTGGTGCCATCCGGCGTGGCCTGCAGACACGCGGAGGCGTTGAGGAAGTGGTCTCGGGAATGGTGGTCAAGTTGTATGGGAGCAACTCGTCCACCGTCATCGGTCGTGTCGAGGCCCAGCTTGCCGCCATCAATAATGCGCTTCCTGAAGGGGTCAACATCGTCCCGTACTATGAGCAAAAAACGCTCGTGGAAGCCGCGGTTGCCACCGTGACCACCGCACTTTGGCAGGGAATCCTCCTGGTTATTGTCATCCTGATGGCCTTCCTGGGATCGTGGCGTCCAAGCGTGGTTGTGGCTCTCGCCATTCCGTTCTCGGTCCTGTTTGCCGCGATATTCATGGGTCAGTTCGATATTTCCGCCAACCTCATGAGTCTTGGTGGGCTGGCCATTGCCATCGGAATGATGGTGGACGGGGCCATCGTCATGATTGAGAATACCGATCGCATGTTAAAGGAGGCCCATCCCGACGAGCCTCGTATTCACGTCGTCGCAAGGGCATGCGCAGAGGTCGCCCGGCCCGTGGCGTTCGCCGTGCTCATCATCATCGTGGTTTTCCTGCCGCTCTTCACACTGCAGGGTGTAGAAGGGAAGACCTTCCGGCCATTGGCCTACACGGTCGCCTTGGCCATGTTGGGATCGCTTGTATATGCGCTCGTACTCGCGCCCGTACTGTCGCACTTCTTCATGCGTGCCCCCGAAACCGACGTCGCGAGTGGAAAACCGCTGAAGGAGCCCCTCGCGGCCAAGGTGTTGGACCGGATGATCGGATGGTATCGCCCTGTCGTGACGCATTTCGTCAAGAAGCGATCCATGGCCGTCGGCCTGGCGGTCGGCCTGGTCGTCGTCGGCGTGGCTGTTTTTCCACGGTTGGGAAGTGAATTCACGCCCACCCTTCAAGAGGGTACCATTGTCATGCGACTGACCATGGCGCCGTCCATTTCGATCACCGAGAGCAAGGCGACCACCCAGCGGGTGGAACGTCGTTTGATGGCCATTCCGGAAATCACGGACGTGGTCAGTCGGATAGGCCGCGGCGAAGTGGGTGCACATGCCGATCCCATCAATTCGGCGGAAATGTACCTGGTCCTCTCGCCACAGGATGACTGGCGATTCGGCAATCAGGCGGAGCTGCTGTCAGCCATTCGCGACGAATTGGGTGACGTACCGGGCGTTCTGACCAATTTCAGCCAACCCATCCAGATGACGGTGGATGAATTGCTGGAGGGCGTAAAGGCCGAACTCGCCATCAAGCTTTTTGGCGACGACCTGGACGTCCTGAAATCCAAGGCCGATGAAATCGCGGCAGCCCTTCGTACCGTCGAGGGTGCCGCAGATGTCCAGGCCGACCAGATTACCGGTACGCCCCAGCTGCAAATCGACATCGATCGACAGGCCATTGCCCGATACGGTGTCAATGTGGCAGACGTCCAGCGCACGGTGGCGACCGCCATCGGTGGGTCCAACGCAGGCCAGATCTTCGAAGGTATCCGTCGCTTCCCCATTTATGTACGCTTCGAGGAGGGCGCCCGGTCGACACCGGCGGCCATCGCCAATCTCCTCATCCCGATTCCGGGAGGCGGGACCGTGCCCTTGGGTGCACTGGCGGCTATCAACCAGGTGGTAGGCCCACGACAGATCACCCGACAGGACAACCAGCGCTTCATTACCGTTCAATTGAACGTCGAAGGCCGTGACATCGGCTCGTTCGTGGCGGAGGCCCAGGACGTCATCCAGTCGGAAGTTGATCTGCCAACCGGATACCTGACCACATGGGGTGGACAATTCCGGCTGCAACAGGAAGCCAACAAGCGGCTCATGATCGTCGTGCCCATCACGTTGTTGATTGTCCTGCTCATGTTGTATGCCAGCTTCAATTCCTTGAAGAACGCGGCGCTCATCATGCTCAATATCCCGCTCGCGCTCGTGGGCGGAATAGTGGCCCTCTGGGTGACCGGTCAGAACCTGTCCGTTCCTGCCTCCGTCGGATTCATCGCCCTGTTCGGTATTGCATTGGAAAACGGAATGGTACTCGTCACCTACCTGAACCAGCTCATCCGGGACGGGACACCCATGGACCGGGCCAGTATTGAGGGCGCCCTGCTGCGCCTGCGCCCTGTCCTCATGACAGCGGCAACCACGGCACTGGGCCTTATTCCACTTCTTTTTTCGACAAGCACCGGCAGCGAAGTCCAGCGTCCGTTGGCGACCGTCGTGGTCGGCGGCCTGGTCACCTCCACCGTCCTGACACTGCTGGTGTTGCCAGCACTGTACCGGTGGTTCAGCGACGGTGCCCTCCCGGTCGATGTTGACGTCCAGCAGTGAAACCAACACCATGAAACAAATTCAAGCCTATATCAAACCTCACAAACTCTCCTCCGTCACGCGTGCTTTTCATCGGATTGAGGGACTGACGGGGGTCAGCGTCAGCGATGTCAAAGGCTTCGGTCGTGGCCGGGCGAAAGATGTGGCACACAGTTTTCGCGAAGATCTGGTAGACTATGTCGCATACGTCAAGATCGAGACCGTCGTTCAAGACGAGCTTGTGTATGAAGTCATACAGGTCATCCAGCGAGAGGCACATACCGGACTTCGGGGAGACGGCAAGATCTACGTCTCGCCGATTCACGATGCCGTTCGCATTTCATCAGGAGAACGAGGCACTGACGCCATCTGACCATGAGCCATGATCACGCCCCCCACGATCACGATTTGAAGGATGTCTCCGGTCGGCGCATTGTTATCGCACTTGCCTTGAACGTCGCGTTGACCATCACCCAGATCATAGGAGGCCTCCTTTCCGGAAGCCTTGCCCTTCTGAGTGATGCCGCGCACAATGGATCGGATGCCGCTGCGCTTGGCATTGCGTGGGGGGCGCAGAAACTGGCGCGTCGCCCTGCAGACCATCAGTATACCTTCGGATACGAGCGCGCCAAGGCCATCGGTGCACTCATCAACCTGACCACGCTGTACGTCATTGCCCTGTATCTCATTTATGAGGGCATCTCACGGCTCATTCATCCGCCGGAGGTCCAGGGAATGATCATGCTCATCGTCGGGGGCATTGCGTTCGTCGAAGACCTCCTTTCTGTCCTCGTGTTGTGGAAAAGCACGAAAGGCAACGTGAATGTGAAAGCCGCCGCCATCCATTTGATAGGAGATACCGTGGCCACGGTCGGTGTCGTCCTGTCTGGCGCACTCATCCTGTGGAAGGGCATCGTGTGGATTGACCCGGTCATCACACTGGCCATTGCCGTCTACATCATAATCCACGCTTCCATGGAGATGCGCAAGGTCACGGGCCTGCTGATGGAGCGGGCTCCGGACGACCTGGACCTCCATGCGCTTGCCGATGCCTCGCGTGAGGTTCCGGGTGTCCTGGATATCCGACACGTCCACGTTTGGCGGCTGGATGAGTCCCGGACGGCTATGGAGGCCGTGGTCGTCGTCAATGCGGACCTGCGTATGGAGGCGGTCGAAGAAATCAAAACCCGCCTTCGCCGGGTCCTCGCACACGATTTCGGGGTCGCGCACGCCGTCTTCGAAACGGAAGTCCCGAACCCGGACGGCGATGCCGGGCTGATTGCGGTGGAGTAGGTGTGCAGAATGCCAGTCGTTGCTCATGTAATAACATCAAGGTTTCCATTCATAGGGGTCGACCTGTGCAGCCCGCTGCCGTATATTCATATTTGTACGATAATCAACCCGGCGTACAACTGAATATGTACGATTCGCTTCGTATTCGACAACTCGATACCAAAATCCGCCCACTCCAGGCCGAATTCCTTCGGGAAGTCCCAAATGGCGGCTGGATCCGACTGATCCGCACGGCTCTCGGAATGTCCATGCGTCAACTGGCTGACCGCGCCGGTGTGGCCAAGAACAGCGTTGCCCAAGCAGAAGACTCCGAGGTTCGAAGCGCCATCCAATTGGATACGCTGCAAGCCATGGCCGACGCCATGGATTGCGATCTCGTATACGCCCTCGTTCCTCGGACATCTCTGCACGCTACGCTCCGGAGGCAGGCCTACAAGAAGGCCTCCCGTCTTCTGGCGCGTGTTTCGGACTCCATGGCTCTGGAGGGTCAGGCCGTATCGGAAACTGAATACAAGCATCAGCTGAACGATATTGCAGAGGAACTCATGTGTACACGCGGCAGGGATTTCTGGAATGATTGACTTGATTCGCGTCCTCCCAAAACGACCCTGAACCATGCACATACTGGCGCTTGTCATGCTGTTCCAGGTGAATGTGATTCCGCTGCCGGCATCGGTCGAGCAGCGGCCGGGCGCGCCGTTCGCGGTGTCGGCCGGGACCCCGGTCACGGTCCAGGACGCGGCGGCGCGCCCGGCCGCCCGGTTCCTGCAGGAAGTACTGGGGCTGAGCCGGCCAGTGGAGGGCTCCGGACAATCCGGCGAGAACGCCGAGAACTTGAACGAAACGGACCCGGCCATCGTCTTCCGCGTGGCCACCAGCGCCGACCTCGGCACCGAGGGATACGAGCTCGACATCCGCGCCGAGCAGATTACCATCACCGCGCAGTCCGGGGCGGGCTACTTTTACGCGGTGCAAACACTCCGGCAGCTGCTTCCACCCGCCATCGAGTACTCCGGGACGTTGCCCTATGCGCTTTCGGTCGCGCCCGTGCGCATCCGCGATCAGCCGCGCTTCGAGTGGCGCGGGGCCATGCTGGACGTATCGCGCCACTTCTTCGGCCCCGCGGACGTGAAGCGCTACATGGATCTCATGGCCATGTACAAGCTGAATCGCCTGCATCTCCATTTGAGTGACGACCAGGGATGGCGCCTGGAAATCCCCGGGCGCCCGGCGCTCACGGACATCGGCGCGCAGACGCAGGTCGGCGGCGGCGCGGGCGGCTACTACACCCTCGCTGAATGGGATGACCTGGTGGCGTACGCCGCCGACCGGTTCATCACGATCGTGCCCGAAATCGACATGCCCGGCCATACGAATGCCGCGCTGGCGTCGATCGCCGAGCTGAACTGCGACGGCCGTCGCACGGAGCCCTACACCGGAATCGATGTCGGCTTCAGCTCGCTGTGTGTGGACCGCGAGGAGACGTACACGTTCGTGGACGACGTTGTCCGCGAAATCGCCCGGCGCAGCCCTGGCGCGTATTTCCACGTGGGCGGCGATGAGGTCAAAACCCTGACCGCCAGCGAGTACAACGCCTTCATGGACCGCACGGCGGACATCGTGGCCCGCCACGGCAAACTCTTCATGGCCTGGGACGAAGTCGCCGAGACCCGTCTCGCGCTGCCGCCCGGCGCCATTATCCAGGTGTGGCGTCCGCAGACCGCCGAGACCGGACAGCATCTGGTTGATGCGGTGAGCCGTGGCGCCCTCCTGGTCCTCTCGCCCGCTGACCGCATTTACATCGACATGAAATACGATGCGTCGAGCCGCCTGGGCCTCCGCTGGGCCGGATTCAACGACACGCGCGATGCCTACGACTGGGACCCGGCCACGCTCGTCGGCGGCGTGCCCGAAAGCGCCATCCTGGGCGTCGAGGCCCCCCTCTGGAGCGAGACCGCCGAAACCCTACGCGATCTCGAATGGCTGGCCTTCCCGCGCCTGCCGGGTGTTGCCGAAATCGGCTGGACGGCCCGTGACCGCCGCGACTGGACCACCTACCGCACACGCCTCGCCACCCACGCCCCCCGCTGGGACATCCTGGGCATCAACTATTACCCGTCGCCGCTGGTGGAATGGAGGAGGTAGCGGTCTCGCCCGAATAGCACGCGGCATTTTTCACAGGAATTATTTACAGACAAAATACTCTTTTGTATATAATTGACCTCCAGCGTATCCTCCTCCATCACCAACCCGCACAGGCCATGTCTGACCCGATTGAATCGCCGGATACTGACCGCCCTTGGCAGATCCACCTTTTCGACAGCATCTGGCTCCTCGCCGGAGCTGCCATTGTCTTCTTCGTGCTGTCCTACATCGTTTGGGGCCTCGTTGACATTCTCACCATCCCGAACGGAGGCTGATCATGAGTTCACCCATTCATTCCCCCCAGGGTAACTGGTGGATTGCCGGCGTATCGGTCCTGGAAAAGACCTGGATCCGGATCAGCGTTGTCTGGTGCCTCATCCTGTTCGCATCCATGATTGTGTGGGCCTCCTACGGCAAGCAGAACCAGCATGGCCCGACGTACCGGGTATCCACCTCGGAATACATCCAGAAGGTCCAAGACTTCAAGAAGGCCGGGACCCAGACGGAAGAGGGCATTATTCCTGCGGACGAGCACATATATGTTGCCGCCGCGCGCTTCTCCTTTGACGGATTCCCGGTGGTGCTGAAGGCTGGCAAGCAATACCAGGTGCACATGAGCAGCTATGACGTGCAACACGGGCTGTCCATCCGGCCCGAACATGCCCTCAGCAAGCAGATGTCGCTGCAACTGCTTCCGGGCTACGAGTGGGTGTTGCCCATGAAGTTCGACGAGCCGGGTGTGTATCACGTGGTCTGCAACGAGTTCTGTGGTGTAGGGCATAGCACCATGCATGGCTCATTCATCGTGCAGAGGTAAACCATGATCAAGGAACTGTTCACCAACGACTACGGCCCCGACGGATTCCGCACCTGCTCTGTCACGGGCATGCGCATTGACCGCACGGCCGAGAATTTCGTCAAGATCTTTGGTCTCACGGCCGTCGTGGCTCTCGTCATGGGCGGTATTTCAGCCATCCTCGTCGTGCTTACCCGCTGGGAAGTGGTCGGGCTGCTGCCGCCGGACGCGTTTTACAACTGGCTGAGCGTACACGCGTGGAATCTGCTCATTTTCTGGATGGTGTTCATGGAGGTGGCCATCCTGTATGTGGGCGGTCCCATGGTACTCGGGCGCAAGTTGCCTGCTCCGAAGCTCGCCATGGTCGGATACGTACTCATGCTCGTTTCGGCCATCGGCATCAACTGGTCCATCATGACGACGTCTGCTCCGGATCAGGCTCCGCTCCTGACGTCCTATGCCCCGCTGCCTTCGTCCGAGTGGTTCTATCTCAGTGCCATCGTCTTCATCCTGGGTACGGTGATCGCTGCGCTGCCCTTTTTTGCAGCTATCTGGCAGGAGAAAATCGAGCATCCGAACCGGAGCCTGCCCCTGGTGGCCTTCGGCGCATTCATTACGGCCATCATCGCCGTAGAGGCGCTCCTGGGTGGCCTGATTACCTACATTCCGACGTACATGTGGCGGATTGGATTGATCGAGCATATCGATGCCGCATGGTACCGTCAGATGTACTGGATCATCGGGCATGGCAGCCAGCAGATCAATCTTGCGGCCATGGTCACGGTCTGGTATTTCCTGACCCATGTCGTGGGTGGCGCCGAGGTAGTGAGCGAGAAGGTTTCCCGCTCGGCCTTCATCCTGTACCTCTTCTTCATCAACATGGGGGCCGCGCACCATCTCATGGCCGATCCGGCGCTTGCCGCGAGCTGGAAGGTGTGGAACACCTCATATGCAGCATATGGCGCCGTTCTGGCCAGCATGATCCATGCTTTTGCCATTCCGGCGGGGCTCGAAGCCGGTCGCCGCAAGCGGGGAGCAGGGAAGAGCCTGTTCGGTTGGTTGTGGTCGGCCCCCTGGGGCAATCCCGTGTTCTCGGCGGTCATCTTCTCGATTATCCTGTTCGGCTTCATGGGCGGTATTACCGGGGTACTGATGGGTCAAATGCAGCTCAACCTGGCCTGGCACAACACCTGGGCCACAGTGGGGCACTTCCATGCCACGGTGGTTCTGGGGACCACCATGACGTTCATGGGCCTCGTGTTCTTTGTCATCCAAACCATGTTCAAGAAGGAATTGATCATGGCCCCGCTCGCCCGGATCCAGCCGTGGTTCTATTCGGGATTCATGGCCCTGGCCACGCTCATGATGATGTACCTCGGCATCCTGTACGGTATTCCGCGGCGACATGCATCGGTCATGGACATTCCGGGCACGGACTTCAACTTCGGGGCCGCCGAACCGTTGTTCGTGATTTTCGGCATTGCTGCGCTGCTGGCCATAGTCGGGGGCATCCTTTTTGCCGGGATATCCGTCGGGTCCCTGCTGTTCGGAAAGAAGCTGGAACCGTCGTCCGTATTTCGGCCTGCTGCCTCCTGGACGGGAGATGGCAGTGCGGTTCACCTGCAATCCATGCGTGGCACGTTCACGTTCACGCTCATCTTCCTGGCCGTGTTCGTGATTGCCTATATCCTGAACTGGTACCTGCTGTCACGACTGTGGGAAATCGGGTAACGCTGGAATGACCTTCATCGAAAAATCCATGCGTATGGAACGGACAGATCCGGGGGCGGCAAATGCCGCCCCCGGCAGGCGTCCGAGCAATGTTCACCACCGGCATCGCCCGGTCCAACGGGAGAAGCATGGTGCCCTGAAGTCGCTGTGGCTGGCCTACAAAGCCATCTACTACGCCAGCACCCCCTCCTGGCGCTTCATGAAGAGCGGAGCCCTGTTCCTGTTCGGATTTTTCTGTTGGTCTGCCGGAAACCTCCTGCTGTCCTATGAGCCCTCATGGATGTGGGTGCAATTCATTGCCGCATATGGGTTTCTGGTCATCATATGGGGGCCCGTCACGCACTTGCTGCTCGTCCCCATCGTGACACCGTTCTTGCGACGCCATTTCCGTTGGAATCCTGCAAAATGGATGGCCAAGCACCTCTCGTTGCTCAACTTCCTGATCTTCCTGGTGCATGTCATCCTGTTCGGGTTGTATCCCCCTGATCACGTGCTGTTCGAATTCGGAACCATCGCCCGTGAGAACCCGACCGTGGACGTGAATCCGACGCTTGACTGCAGCCGGGAGCCCGCTGCAGCGCGCCTGACCTGCACCGTCAGCCCTGCGGATGGTATCGGTCGCCTTGAAATAGAGACCGCCGGAGAACCGCTCATGCAGCTCACCGAGGCTCCGTGGAGTTTCACACTGCAGGAACAGGACCTGGTCAGCGTCGTCGGACAACAACAGTTCGAAGTCCTGGTCATGTCCGCAGACAGCAACATCATCCGGCGTTTCACGAAGTTCACAGCGAACATTCCCTGATGACCTTGACGGAAAAGCGGGTGTGGACCGCCGCCCTCGCATGTTTCATCCTGGCAGCCGGGACCGGGTTTTTCTTCCGCAGCATCCAGTTCCTTGGCGTGCCGCCGGCCCTTCCATGGCCGGGTGGCGAAATACCCCTCGACATGGGTCACATCCGCCACGCCCACACCCACGTCATGTATTTCGGGTGGGTGACGCCCGTTGTCATGCTGCTCATGCTTCCCGATCCGGCCCGGTATCGCGGGATTCTTGCGACGCTGCTGGTGTTGGCCCTCCTCGCATGGGCACCGTTCCTGTTATTGGGATACAAGCCCATTTCCATTGTCCTCTCGACCTCGACCATGCTCACGTGGTATGTCTTTGGTATCCGATACTGGCGGGATCGGCGGCGGGGCATGCTGCAATCATCTCCCCTTCAGCAGGCCGCACTCGTACTCCTCGTGATCTCGTCGTTCGGTGCATGGGGCCTGGGTATGACCATGGCCATGGGGATGGACCACTCGCTTCCGTACGACCTGTCGCTGCATGTTTTCCTCGACCTGTTCGCCGAGGGATGGCTCATGCTGAGTGTCCTGGCGGCCATGCTTCGTTCGGCCGGGCGGGCCGTTCCTCGGCGCGCCTTCCGGTTGCTGGTCCTGGGCATTCCCACGCTCTTTCTGCTGGGCGTATCGCCTGATCGATTGCCGGGCGCGGTCCGACTGGTCGGCAGCGCAGGAGCGCTGTTTACGGCGGCCGGGCTGTGGCTCATCCTCCGGGAGGTCCAAGGCCGGCTGCCTGCTATCTGGGCCCTGCCGGTAGCGCTCATGTACATGAAGATCATCGTCCACATCGGACTCGCCATCCCGCAGGTCGCCTCCTGGGGGCTGGTCGTGGGTCTCCGGATTCCGTGGCTCCACCTGGTGCTGCTCGGCATTGTCACCACGGGCCTCGTGGCAGCCGTTCATGACCGGTTCGGCCCCGGATGGACCCGCGGCTGGCCAGCCCTGCAGGCATCGATCGTGCTGGTCCTGGTGAGCCTCTTCCTGCTGACGGGAATCTGGCCTGCCGACCTGCGAGGCGCCTGGGCCGGGCCGGTCGTGGCCGTTATTGCCCTGCTGCCCGTCCTCGCCATGGTCTGGATGTTGGCGGGAGTGACGAAGGTCCGCCGACAGATCAACGCATAATCATGATGGGGCGGGAGGACACCGCCTGGCCCGAACGGACCCGGACCAGGTAGGTACCGCTGGACAGGCCATCCACGGGAATGCGGAGCGGCCCCTGGCCATGCACCTCCGTGGCCACGCGGACGGTCCGGCCAAGGAGGTCGTGAACCGTGATTTCCGATCCGGGTTCGACCGCATCCATGTACAGCGCATCACGGGCCGGATTCGGCCACGTCGACCAGGCTGCCACTCGGGACGGCATTTCTTCCACAGATACAGCCAGACCCACGGTCAGACGGAGGACGAACCGCCGTTCGATGTCGTTGTAGCGCACGAAGAAACCGCCAACCAGGACGTTTCCGTCCGGCTGCATGGCGAATGATGCAACGTTCGCATACTGTCCGATGCCGTATTCCAGGCCGGTACCCGGGGTGAACGATGCGTCGAGCGAGCCGTCGGCGTTCAGCCGGGCTATCCCGCGCCGGTCTTCCCCGGCCACGGTGTTGAACGCACCACCCAACAGAACCTTGCCGTTCGCCATCACCAGCAACGCATTGACGGCCGTTCCGTAGTTCGTATGGACGCCTGCACCGGTCGTGAAGGACGTATCGACCGATCCGTCGGCATTCAGCCGCACGATGCTGTTGTGGGGCGTCGCGTCCACCGTGGAGAAATGCCCACCCACGACGACTTTTCCGTCCGGCGTGGTCGCCAAGGAATTGGCCGTGTGGATGGAGCCGGCCCCACCGCCAATCCGGGCAGGCTCGAACGACGTATCGAGCGAGCCGTCTGCGTTGATCTGCGCAATGCGGTACCGACTGACGCCGTTGTAGGACGTGAACAGACCGGCCAGCACAATCCGGCCGTCATCATGCAGGGCCATGGCCTGGACATCCCCGGTCACCCCGGCGACACCCGTCCCCGGATCGAAGGACGGATCGACCGTGCCGTCCGCGTTCAGTCGGGCCACACCGGCGCGGGACACGCCGTCGTACGTTTTGAATCGCCCGGAAATCAGGATTTTCCCGTCCGGCTGCACGATCACGTTCGTGATGTAGTCATCCGGGCCGTCGCCGTAGTGGAACGAGTTATCGACCGTGCCGTCTGCATTCAGCCGCACGATGTTGTTCACGGGGACGTCCAGATACGTCGAGAACTGACCGACGACCAGGACTTTCCCGTCCGGCAGGACAGCGGTGGCGTACAGCACCGCCCCCCAGAGCCCCGGGCGGGTGAACCCGGAGTCCACCGAACCGTCCGCGTGCAACCGCACGATCCGGCTGTCGAAGTGACCGGTGACAATGATCTTGCCGTCCGGCTGGAGCGTGACGGATTCCACCGCCGTTCCGGTGGCCGTTCCGGGGTCGAAGGTCAAGTCCAGCTGGCCGTCCTGGGCTTGGGCCGGAAGAACGGCCATGAGCAGGATCAACATGGACAGGAAACGAGGAGCAGAAGCACGTGGGGACATGGCAAAGGAGGTCAGATTGGCAAGGTTCAACCCCCGAAAATTACCTGTCCCGAAAAATTCCCCGGTATACCCGGATCCGGGTATTCCGACCCGTCACCCCATCGGAATGGCGTCCTTGTTGGTGGCCAGCCAGTCGTCGAAGGATTGCAGGTCCGGGTTCAGCTGCCGGGACAGGGCACGGTCACGATTCGCGTTGTACGCCTCGTTGAAGTCCCGCTTCACCTGGAACATGTTGCCCAGGTCGTCGGCGCCCGGGAAACCGAAACTGCGGTAGACGTCGGCTGGCACATCGTTGTAGTGGACCTTCGTACCGAGCGCGTCGGAGAACTTCGCCGCCATCTCGGCGCCGCTCACGCATTCGCCCACAATGCCCACCGTGCGCCCGGCGAACTCCGGTGCCCGCTTGAAAATACCATAGGCGCACTTGCCGATGTCCTCAGCCGCAATGCCGGCCAGTTCCGCGTTGCCCATGGGAAACGCAATGAAGTGGCTTCCGTCTTCACCCTTCTGCGGGCCCATCCCGAAATGGATGAAATTGTCCCAGTAGAACGACGTCCGGAGCAGCGTCACCGGCACGCCGGACTCCAGGAAGAGCGCATCGGACTCGCCCTTGGCGTCAAAATGCGGCACCTTGTACCGCTCCTGCAGCGTGGGCATGCGGTCGTCCTCGACCGGCACCCACTGGCGCATGTCCTCCAGCGTCGACCAGATGGCGTGCTTCAGCCCGGCCTTTGCCGCCGCCGTGGCGAAGTTGGCGGCCTGCTGACGCTCCTGGTCCGGCGAGAAGTGCTCCCAGAAGAAGGTCACGAAGAACGCCCCCCACGCGCCCTCGAGCGCCCGGTCAATGCTTGCCGGGTCGTCCGCATTGGCTTCCACCACTTCGGAGCCGGCTGCCGCCAGCGCCTTGGCTTTGTCGGACGATGCGTCACGCGTCACCGCCCGTACGGCAAAACCGCCCTGCGGGTCGTTGAGGATGGCACGTGCGAGCCCGCCGCCCTGCGCGCCGGTGGCTCCGAAAACGGTAATGATTTTCTTGCTGGACATGGTCATCGCGTATTTAGTTGACGCGTCAAGGTAATTACATCCGAAGACTCATGCTTGACCCGTCCATCTTCTCGACCCGCACCGGATCCGCATCGAACAACCGGTCCACGTTCAGGAAGTAGTCGCAGAACGATGAGAACAGATCGGCGGGCGTCTTGCCGTTGACTGTGCGCAACGTATCGCCGAGCGCCAGACCCAGGTCCCGCGTCGTCCGGTTGACCACCCAGAGCGAATCGCCCAGACCGGCCACCATGAACGTGCGGGGCGAATCGACATGGACTTCTTCCTGCCGTTCGAGATGGATGGTCTTGGTATCGTAGTTGATGATGATCCCGAAATGCTCCAGGAAATCGTTCCCCAACAAGGCCTTGCCCACGGACGAGAACGACACCGGCACACGGATGCGGTCGTCGCCCAGACGCACCGTCAGTTCCTTGACCACCAGGGAGTCCGTGTTCGCGCCGAAGATCCCGGACGTGGAGCGATCATGTACGGTCATGATCGTCGGACTGTCGAACCGGTCGGCAAGCGCCATGGGCAGGACCAGGCCCCCATTGTAGCCGACGTCGAACAGCACATCCTTCACCTCCAAGCCGTCGATTTCCAGGCGGATGCTGGGCGTTCCCGACAGCATGGGCCGGTCGAACGAAACGGAATGCGCTCCGACACCGGCCTCGAAGGCCCCGTCGGAGAAGTGCAGTTCCTTCGCCTGGTAGTCGATTTTCCAGTGGGCCAGTTTCATGAGATTGGCGCCAATGATCCCGTCGGCGGCAATGCACTGGCTGGCCGATGAGGGGTCATACGTCAGCTTGCCCGCGCCGATATCGTACGCCGTGGTTTCGCCGAGCCCGACGGAGTCAATCCGGACGACGTCGATGGTACGGCTGATGCCTTGCGCCGTACTGTTGGTTTTACTGGCTACCACGTCCAGCGCGAGCCGGTCCGCCAGCTCTTTTTCAACCTTGCTGTCGAACGCACCGGTATCGAGAATGAACTCCCGGGCCTCCGGATCGGCGTTCAGCCGTGCCTGGATGACGATCAGATCCTTCCGGTAGTCGAAAGGAATGACCTGGACGTAGTCGGTCCGGCGGATTTCTCCCCCGGTCAGCAGGCGCACGTTGGCCACGTACGAACAGGAGGAGAGCAGGATGAGGGCGCAGCAGCAAGCAAGGAGGTGTTTCATCCCCGAAGATTATTCGATGGGACCCTCAATGGCAAGCCGCTCCATGATCCATCGCCGCCGGTCCTGCCGGGCCTCTTCGTTGAGACCATGCCCCTCGTCGTACCACAGGATGGTCTTGGGCTCCGACCCGGCGGCCTGGTACGCCTCGGCATCCGCCACCGGCACGAATTCGTCGAACCGGCCGTTCTGGAACAGCAATTCGGCGGGGGCGGCGCGGCCCACCCAGCGCAAGGGCTCAATCGGCTCCATGGCCCGCAACCAGGCCGTACGCTGTGTTTCAGACATCCGGTGGAACGGGCCGCGCGCATCGTCCGGCCCCGTCACGTGGGCCACCAGACCGCCGTCGCCGACCCAGAGGGCGTAGGCCACAATCCGGTCCTCGACGCCCGCCAGCAGACCGCCCATGGCTCCGCCGTAGCTGCCGCCGCTGTAGGCAATGCGGTCCGGATTCACGTCCGGTCGCGCCTGCAGCAGGTCGATGGCCCGGCGCAGGTCCTGGATGAGTTGGATCTGATCGTCCGCGTCCTGGCGCGTCATGGTCAGGATGTTTCGGCGGGGCTCGTCGTCGGGGCGCGCCCACGGGGCAGTAATGGCCAGGGCCACCGCGCCCATCCGTGCATATTCGGCGGCAAACGATGCCGCATTCCGCCGGCTTCCCGGCATTCCGTGCTGTACGATGACCGCCGG
Organism: Rhodothermales bacterium; assembly: GCA_040221055.1. NCBI lineage: Bacteria > Pseudomonadati > Rhodothermota > Rhodothermia > Rhodothermales > Rhodothermales bacterium. The sequence continues at coordinate 38,064 of JAVJVN010000001.1, forward strand.
CCACGGCCCCCGGCCGTCCGCAGGCAGGAACAGCAGCGCCGGCACCCGCCCACCGGCCGGACTCCGGTACGACAGGTCCAGCTCGGTATGGTCGGCGTGCTCGGTACGGGCGTTCACCACAACGTCAAGCGGCACGTCCCGGTCATAATCGAACACCGCGGGGTCCGCCGTCGGGGCCTGGGCGGCACACCCGACGGACAGGAGCGCCATGAACAGGCTGAACAGAACGGCAGGCTTCACAGGGCGCATGGGTCTCCGGACGGGAAAGGTAGAAACGTCACACGCCTACAGGACGAAACCGCGCCCGCCCGGTTGCACCCGTCCTCCTGCTGTCAGAGCACAGAATACAGAACAGCGCATCCGAAAAGGATGGAGAACGGGGAGACCAGCCGGATTCGGACGGGCGTCAGCAGTTCGGCCGTCCACAGCGCGTATTTGTGATGCATGGCCCGCGGCACGAACCAGAGCACGACCGACGTCGCGATCATGAACCACCCCAGCACACTGAATGCTTCCGGAAACCGGGATGCGTCGGAACAGACAATCATCCCGGCCGCTGGAATCATCCGGACCGTTATTTCAGCGTAATTGATGAGGTTCGTGCTTCCGGCCTTCCGCAGATACGCCCTCGCCCGGGCGGGCCTGACGAGCATGAGCACGCCGACGCCAACGAGGAAAACCCCGAAAAGGACCACGACAGACTGGGCGACGAGCAGGATCATTCCGGTGGCTGAAGGTGCGTGAGGAATCCAGAGTTACGACTCCCGGCCCGTCGGGTCAAGTCCCGAACACGTCTTCCTGCTCGTTGAGGTTGCCAATGATTCCTGGTCTCATCAAAGTAATCAGACTATTTCGGCTTCAGTGAATTCACGTAGTTGAACCCGATCTGCAGGTAGGCCGACACAACGTCCAATTGTTCCAGAAGGCTATCGGGCACAAGCACATATTCCTTCATCACGGCCCCATACGATTTAAAGGGATCCGCACAGTGCGTCTCATGAAACGCCTCCCGGTGTTCTTCAGGCAGCCTGATTCCGATTTCGCCCGACTTGTTGATTTGGGAAAACATGTGCCCGTTGGATGACGTGTAGGGCATTGTTTTGCCTTTCCGTTCGATCCCTGGCGCTATGGAAATCAACGTGTCGTACAACGCAAGATTTTTCTGATACCTGTCGTCACTCATGGTTCACTGGCTTGTTCGAACTGGGATGCGTGCAATCGATATGTGATCAATTCTTGTCAAAAGGTATGACGGAACCACTCCTGTGTCTTACCGACCACGTCCTGTCATGGACTTACGTGAATGAACACACAGGCGCTGCACGCGTAATGAAATGCCTCTACTGAATGAACTTGGAGTTCCCCCCGATATGACTGGGTTCAGAAAGAAATTGGAATCGTGGCTTCAGGGTGTCTCTTTCGTCCTCGACTTGAGTGGTGCATCCCAGCAAGCACGAGCAACAGAGAGGAACTCCAGAGAGAGCATTTGGAATGCCATAGGTCAAGATTTCCAAGCCGTCGGGCGCGATATGGATTCCGCCCTGCAATCTGGTTTCGACTCGCTCTGCCTCGAAGATAAAAAGAGAGTCATCCGGGCTGCGACCCGCAGCCGGGGGAACGCTCGTCTGTCTTCGCGTGATATGTTCAGCCATGACAGAACGGTGGATCCATCTCCCATCGATTCCATGAGCCGAACCAATGAGCGAAGAGACGACGCCGCGAACGCCTGAAGACCCTGTAGCTGCGACAGATCTTGAAAATTTTGCGATAGCAATTTCAAAGCAGCACTCAGGACCCCTTCCTGATCCTTGGACCATTCAGGAGTACAAGAAAATTGATCCAAAGCTGTTGCAATGGGTTCTCACCGCTGCTGAGGAGGAACGGATTCATCGGCAATGGTGTGAAAAAGAACCGCTGATACAATCCCAGCATGGTCAGAAGTACGCGTTCGCACTCGCACTGTCATCCATTCTCGTTGGGGCAGTCCTTGCCTTCCTGGACAAGAACGTCGTTGGACTCGCTACCATGTTCGCACCGCTCGCGTTGGTTCTGGGTGTTTTTGCCTACAAAGAGGTCCGACGAGTCCGATCCCAACATGATCGAAGACGTGATTCCCCTGCCGAACGTCCTTGATCCACCCGTCCCTACTCACTCCTCAGCGAATCCACCGGATTGGCGAGGGCCGCCCGCGCCGCCTGCACCCCAACCGTCCCTACCGCAAGCACGAGCCCGGCCAGGCCCACCCACGCAAACAGCGTCCACGTGATGTCCATGCGATACGCGAAGGTCTCGAGCCACCGGGACATCACCACCCATGCAATGGGGGTCGATACGATAAACGCGATCGCCACCATGGCCACGAACTCCCGCGACAGCAGCCCCACGAGTCCGCCCACCGATGCGCCGAGCACCTTCCGGATCCCGATTTCTTTCGTGCGGCGCTCCGCGGCGCTCGTCGGCATACATGGCCGCGAATTCGTCGTCCAGGAACGAATAGGCGAACGGCTGATCGGGCAGGAATTCCTTCCAGATGCCCTCCACGGCGGCCAATACCCCGGTCACGTCCCCGCCCGCCACGTTCAGCACCACATACCGGGAGGATGCCTCGTCCTGCGTCATGATCATGGGCAGAACTTCCTTGTGCAGCGCCTCCATATGGATGTTTTCAAACACGCCGATGACCGAATCCCAGCCCAACCGCCGGACCGCCGCCTCGTTCACGAGCACACCCGTATCGGTCTCATCCTCGCGGAACCACCGACCGGCCACGAGTTCCGTGCCGAGCGCCGGACCGTAGGCGGCATCGGCCATGATGTAATTGAAGTACAGGGCATCGTTCTCCGGTGGAACGTAGCCCTCGATTTCGCCCTCATCGAAAAACATGATGCCGGTGCTCGTCCCGGGCACCGCCGAGCCCCAGCAGCACCGTCACGACGACGATCCCCGCGAGCACCACCGGATCCAGGAGCGAAAGATCAATGGACCGGTCCGTCCTCAATGGCACGGAATGCCTCCATGACCGCGTCAACCTCGACACCCGGTTCCAGAAGCGCATACGTATAGGCAATCGTACGCCACGGATTTTCGGCGTCGAGCACATACGATGCCACGTAATTCGCTTTCAGATGCGTATTGCCGGGCATGTCGGCCATGATGCCGACAACCTCGTACTCGGTACTCGAGGCCGACCACCGCCCGCCGGCCGACAGGCGCTGGCCAAGCGGATCGGCGTCCCCGAAGAGCCTTCGGGCCGTCGTTTCGGACAGGATGACCGTTCCGGGGCGGGCCAACTCGGCTGCGCTCCCGGCCACCAGCGGAAAGTCGAACATTTCGAAGAACGACGGTTCGGCCTTCAGGAAATCCTCCTCCAGCCACGCATTCTCGCCCACCGCCACCAGCGGGCCGAACAGCCTCTGCACACGCACGGCCGCGGAGACGCCCGGCACCTGCTCGCGAAGCACGTCGGCCACCGGTCCGAATGTCTCGTTCCATTCATCGATCCGGCCGTCCGACATCGTCTGGGTTGTGCGCATGCGCACTATCCGGTCGCCCTTCTCGTGGAACGCATCCCACGACAACTCCTCCCGCACGAACAGTCCGATGAGCAGCACCGACGCCAATCCGATGGTCAGCCCGAACAGGTTGATGGTGCTGTATCCCGCCTCGCGGCGCATGGCCCGCCCCGTACCCGTCGCCCGTCCACCCTCGAACACGCGGCTGTACGCCAGCGGACACCGCAGACTGATTCAAGTACATCGACACGATCGACACATCAACAGAACGTGTCGATGATTTACGGTTTCATCGACATGACGTGAAGCGAATAGCTCGTACTGCGGCCGCCACCCGGATCCTGGACCAGAATGCCGCGCGAGACGAGGTCCTTGATGTCCCGGTAGGCCGTGTCCTGGGATGTCTTCGTCATCTTGGCCCATTTGGACGTGTTCAGTTGCCCGTCCATCCCCTCGAGGAGCTTGTTGAGCATGATGATTTGTCGCTCGTTCAGGTCTTCCGTTGCCCAGGTGTCCCAGAACTTCCCGCGGGTCAGCACACCCTCCAGGATCTCTTTGGAAGATGCGATGGCACGGACAGCGCACGAAAAATACCAGGAGAGATAGGCCGATACGTCGAGCGTGCCGGACTGCGTGCCCTGCAGCACCGCGTAGTAGTCGTTCCGTTCCTTCTCGATTTGATTGGACAGACTGAAGAACCGAAGGGCCGACCGTTCGAACCGGGCTTGCACCATTTCCATGATGGCCCGGGCAATGCGTCCGTTTCCATCCTCAAAAGGATGGATGGTGACGAACCACAGATGGGCGAGCGCGGCCTTGACCGGTCCCGCCTCCAATCGATCGGAATTGAACCAGGCGAGGAATCGGTCCATTTCATGATCCAATCGGCGGGACGGTGGCGCCTGGAAATGGACCGCTTCGCGTCCAACGGGCCCCGAGACCACCTGCATGAGGTCTTTTTCCGCACGGCGCCATGCGCCCGTCTGAATGGAAACCAACCCACTCCGTCCGGTCGGAAACAGCGCGCCATGCCACGCGCAAAGCCGTTCCTCGGTCAATGGATCGGCATGATTCCCCGTGGCATCCAGGATGACCTCCACGACACCATCAATGGAGCGATTGGAAGGGGGAAGTCCGGCAATATCCATACCCAACCGGCGACCGAGGGAGGACCGGACCGACAACGGATTGAAGCGTTCTCCCTCGATTTCGGACGACTTGACCACTTCCTGGGTCAGGATGCGCAGATTGGCGTTTTCCTTCAGGGCAAAGCCCAAGCCGTCCATACGGCCAAGGAGCCAGCCCAGATCGAGATGGAATTGCTTTTCGAGGGTGGCAAACGACCCATCGTCCCACTGGAAGTCGGGCCATTCCGTCCGTTCCCATATGTACATGGCGGTCTCCAGCGGGGCGCATTACGATGACTCTATTCTCCGCATAATATGCGGAGATAAACCGAATGGTTTCCCCAAAGCGCGCCCTTGCGACTCATTCTCCGCACTCCGTCAACTCTTTCGTTGTTCGTCTTCTCGCGCCTTTTCCAGCTTGATCCGTTCTTCGAGGTACGTCTTGATGACCTGAGCACTCGTGGTACCATGTCGCTCCGCCTCCAGGTACAGCCAATAGACCATCCATTGGGGAATTTCCAAGCTGACGGTCTCGGGTTCCAGTCCAGGTTGACGAGCACTGTCGTGATCCAGAAAATCCCAGATGTCGTGTCCGTCGTCGAATAGACGGTCAAACTCGTCTGCTGTAATAGTCTTCTTTTTCATTGTTTCGAGAGCGTCGGACCGAAATCAATCTAATGAATTCATCCCGATACGTGATAATGGCCGTCCAGAGTATTCCATCAATGATGCCGGTCACCGCAAAACGTGATTCCGTGATATGTTTGACCGGCTTTTCGACACGATAGTTGTCCTTCCAAAGCTCCTTCGCTTCGCCAAATGAGATGCCATGTTTCTGCTCATTGGATCGGCTCTTGTTCAGGTCAAAAATGAACACTGCTTCAGGTGGTTATCAATTCTCTGCTTACCGGTTCCCCGGCACTATCTCAAAGACCCGGCACACCGCTGTCCGTAACGCATTTCCGTGTCCCAATTCTATATTGGTGTATGACGCGAAACTTGTTCATGCTGTCTGTCCTCCTGTTGACGCAGAATGCATGGGCACAAGAGTTCCAGACGTACTTCGACCTTGAGAAGCGCTACGTCTTGAATTCTTTGCGGACGGTGGACAGCACGTCCTGGATTTCAGTCCAGTTCACCAACATGTGCCCGGACGATCCGTCCGCTCATCCTGAGGCTGTCACAGCAGAGTTCAGAACGATTCCGTGTCAGGAAGCGGCTCGGTCGGAGGTGGTGTCCCTGCCCGATTCAGCTACTGTGCATGTTGGTTCACGCAGAGCGGCCGTTGTTGATGGCAACTCTGTGAACTATGTCATCGCAGACTCGCTCCGAAGAGTCTCGCTGCAAGTACCTCCTGGCACATACGAACTCCGCGGAGGTCACCTGCGCACCTACCGGATTGATGTCCCTCCCTTCACGGTTCAGCCGGGGGATTCCGTCGTGTTGGAATTGCAAAAGACCTTCATTGACCTTCTTGGATGCGAGAGCGCGAGAATACAGTTGCCGCCGCCGGACCTCAGAGCCGAATATTTGCACCGACGGCAGGACTTTTTGTATTACAAGTTCCGCTCGTCCGACCGGATCATGGCGTCGTGCTATTACAACGTCCATGATTATTTGAGTCAGCTTCCGGTATCGGAACGGTAGGATGGGTACTCAACCCACCAGCGAATAGCTCGTACTGCGGCCGCCACGCGAGACGAAGTCCTGGGATGTTTTCGTCATCTTGGCCCATTTGGACGTGTTCAGATGCCCGTCCATCTCGTCGAGGAGCTTGTTGAGCATGATGATTTGTCGCTCGTTCAGGTCTTCTGTTGCCCAGGTGTCCCAGAACACGCTTCCGGCGCCCTCGCAACCCTTTCTCCGCAAATACTGCGGAGAATACCCCCCGTAATCTCCGCACGTCCCACGGCGCACGCATGACTTCCGTGTTTTGCATACTATGCTGCATGCCGTCTACCCGATCCATCAACGTCTCCGTCTTCCTGCTCCTGGCAGCCAGCCTGACATTGAGTGCGGAGGCCCGCCAGTCCGAAGGCGTCTTGATCTGGGGAAGTGTCCTGGAGGAGGGCACGAACCGGCCACTGGCAGGCGTGAATGTGTTCGTACCGAACACCATGGCAGGAACGATGACCGACGCAGATGGCACGTACCAATTCAGGTACCGGACGTTTTCGCCCGGAATTGTCGTTGCCGCATCCATGATCGGGTTCGACATGCAAACCGCAGAAGCCATGTTGGACTCCAGCAACGAAGTGCACGTGCCCTTTCGACTTGCGGCGACCGTGTACCCGCTCGGCGAAGTCTCGGTCACCGCATCCACCGAGGAATGGAAACGCAACCTGTCGCGGTTGGAGAAGCTGCTGTTCAGTACGACCCGGAACGGCGAGGATTGCACCTTCCAGAATCCGGAGTACCTGGTCATTTCATTCCATGAGGATACGGGCGTCGTATCTGCCACGGCCGATGCTCCGCTGGTCATTCACAACAATGCGCTGGGCTACGCCCTCACCATCCATGACTTTTCGTTCACGGGATCGGACCTGGCACTGCGTCAGGGCGGCGAAATGCAATTCAGAGAGCTCGAGGCCACGTCCAACCGGCAACGCAGAAGATGGAATGATCGCCGGTTGAAGGCGTACAGGGGATCGACCCGGCATTTCATTGGCGCATTGGTTTCCGGCACCGTGACCGACGCTGAGTATGAAGTCCGGGAGGTACCACGGCCTGGTGTCGTGCTTCACGGATCCCAATACCAACCCTCGATTGAAATCACGGAAATGACGGGTGTCGGGGCCGATACGACCGTTCCCCTCTTCAATCTGTCCTTCAAGAAGGTGCTTCTGGTGATGTACCATGGCGAGTCGGAGCCTTCAGAATACGTGCAGTATCAGGAGAGGATAAACGTGCGCGGGTCACGCTGGCGTTCCACCACGGGCGATCCGAATGCTGCCAACCGCCCCTATCAGGCTTCCTGGCTGACGCTTTCAGGCGGCAGTATTGTCGTCGACAGACGGGGCATGGTGTACGGTCCGCTTTCCATGGAACGATTCGGGTACTGGGCCTGGGAGCGGCTCGGCGAGGTGGTGCCAAACGATTACGTCCCGACCCGAAAACCGTGATTATATCGACATGACACGCAGGCGCCCCTGCAGTAACTTGCCGCATGACCGGCACCACCCTCTCCCACTACCGCATTGAAGCGGAGCTCGGCCGCGGCGGCATGGGCATTGTCTATCGCGCCCGCGACACGAAACTGGACCGGGCCGTGGCCCTCAAGGTCCTGCCGGCATCGGCCCTGACGAGCGAGGACGACCGCGCCCGGTTCTACCGCGAGGCCAAGGCGGCGGCTGCGCTGAATCATCCGAACATTGCGGCCATCCACCAGATCGACGAGGCCGTTCCGGAAGATGCGCAGGGTCGGCCGACGGCGGCATCCGACGGGCCCCGGCCGTTCATCGCGATGGAGTTCATTGAGGGCGATACGCTGGAAGCGCGCATCAAGGAAGGCCCGCTGAAGATTGCCGATGCGGTGCGCCTGGCCATCCAGATTGCCAATGCGCTGCAAGCGGCCCACGCCAAGCACATTGTGCATCGTGACATCAAGAGCGCCAACATCATGCTGACGCCGGACGGGCAGGCCAAGGTGCTGGATTTCGGGCTGGCGCAGACTGCGCAGTCCACCAAGCTGACCCGCATGGGTTCGACGCTCGGCACCATCGCCTACATGAGCCCCGAACAGGCGCGCGGCGAGGAAGTGGACGGACGCAGCGACCTCTACTCGCTCGGCACGGTCCTCTACGAAATGATTGCCGGGCGGCTGCCCTTCGGCGGGGCGTACGAGCAGGCCGTCGTCTACTCCATCCTGAACGCCGATCCCGAACCGCTCACCGCGCTCCGCACGGGCGTACCCATGGAACTGGAGCAGGTGGTGAACAAGGCGCTCCGCAAGGATGCCGGCCTGCGGTACCAGACCGCGGCCGACTTCGCGGCCGACTTGAAGGCCCTGGACCTCGCCGCGGGGTCGGGCACGTCCTTCGCCGCGAGCGCACGAACGACCGTAGCCACCTCCGCCCCGACCCCGCCCGCCCGCCGCGCCCCACACAGCACACTGTGGCCCGTCGCTACGGTGCTCGCGCTGGTCGCCGGCATGCTCGTGTCGTGGATGCTCTGGGGCCGCAGCGTTCCGCGCGATACTGTCGACATTGCCCTCGGCATTCCGGGCCTCGATGCGAAAATCAACAGCGAGCCGGCCAACGCCGCCGACCTGCTCACCATCTCGCCGGACGGCAACAAGGTCGCCTACGTCGGTTCGGGGTCCGAAGACGGGCTCTTCGTGCAAGACCTCACGACCGGCAAACCCGCCCGGCGGATTGCCACGCGGGGAGAGACGCCCGCCTTTTCACCCGATTCCCGGTTCATTGCCTTCTCTGCAGACGGAGCGGTGTACCGGGCCGGTCTCGCGGGCGATGCGCCGGAGCGCCTGGCCAGCAACGTCACCGACATCGTGGGCCTCTCCTGGGCCGACGATGGGCATTTGTACTACGCCGCGGACTACGCTACGGGGATTTCGCGGGTAAGCGAGCTCGGGGGACCCGTCGAAACCGTGACCCAACCGGACCGGGACAGCGGTGACCTCGGGCACGTCTACCCGGACGTGCTGCCCGGCGGCAAAACCATGCTGTTCACCGCCTACGGATTGGACGGTTATGAGCTGCGCATGATGGACCTCGCATCGGGACGCATAGACAAGCTCGGCCCGGGCGTCACCCCGCACTTCATTGCCCCCGACATCGTGGTGTTCGCGCAGGGCCCCCGGCTGTTGGCCGCCCGCCTGGACGTGGACGGGCGCCGGATGGGGCCGCCGGTCGTCATCAGCGAAAGCATCTACCACAACATCGCGTCCTTCTCCACCAATATCGGCGTGTCCCAGCGCGGCGACGTCGTGTTCATTGACGGCAGTTCCAGCTGGAACGTCCCGCTCGAAATCCGGCGGTGGGACGGCACGCGGGAAACCGTCGCGCCCAGCATCCCGGACTTTACGCAATACTCCATGTCACGCGATGGACGATACATCGCCATGACGGGGCAGGATGCGGTGCGGGACCCCGACATCTGGGTGTACGACCTGCAGACCAAGGATACGCGCCAGATTACCGACCATCCGCTCTACGATGCGCAGCCGCTGTTTTCGAGCGACGGACGGCTTATCTGGTTCGCCTCCGAGCGGAACGGTGCGTCCGACATCTACACCGTGGACGTGCGCACAGGCGAGGTGAAGCTGGTTTACGCGGACGACTCGCCCAAGTATGTATCGTCCGTGTCGGCCGACAACACGTTCCTGCTGTACCTGAACGGCACCGAACTGTGGGCGCTGGATCTGGTGGGCGATGCCGGGGCCCGGCCCATCCAGAGCAACGTGGCCGATGAACGGGAAAGCGACATTTCACCCGATTCACGGTGGATTGCCTTCTCGTCCGAGACCAACGGACAGGCCGACATCTTCGTGGTCGATTACCCCGAAACCCGTCCGCGCCAACGCATTACCGTGGGAGGCGGCCGCGCCCCCAAATGGTCCGCCGACGGCCGCTTCGTGTACTACAAGCGCGGAACCGAACTGTACCGCGTCCCCATGAGCCCGTCCGGCAACAGCGCCGGCCCCGCCGAACGCGTCATGGAAGGCATATACGAACGCTTCGAACTCCTCCCGGACGGCTCCGGCATCCTGGTCCGCGCCACCCCACCCCGCCGCACCGTCCGTTACATCCAGGACGTGGTGGGGAGGATGGACGCCCGCCTTACCGGGCGGTAGAGTTGACTCACTACCAGTCGTCTCTCAGCTTCTCCAGCAGGTCGATCAACTCAGTGTAGTTGGCCTGACCGGCCGGTTGACGTGGGTCCTTACCGCTGTTGTGGGAAGCCTCCTCATTCAGGTACTGCCCGACAATCACGTCAACCTCGTGCTCCGGTAGACACTGATAGGCAGCAGGAATGATAAAGTCGTGCAGGTAAGGCTCCATGCTGTCCGTCGAGTCATGCGGGTTGGTGATAGTCCTCCCTTCCCGAATCCAGCGGTGTAACTCTTTGGCGATGCATCCTTCGGGTGCGTCATCGAATTCGTCGTCCGCCAGAGCTCGTTCAGAATACACCTCGGACGCCTTTTTCATGTTGTTCTTGAGGGAGCTGCCAAACAAGTCTACACCGGCTACCTTGGGCAAAATTATCCCCCTCGCCAGGGCAGACATCAGCGACCCGAGTATCTCCTGAAAACTGTTGTTGGCTCCGATTATGGAGGCAAGCTTGACGCCATGAGCACTCATCGAATACGCTGGATTATTTACGAGAGCAAGCGTCGAGTACTCCCGATGCGGCATCAAATTCTCAGTGCTTAAATCATGGAAAGCGCTCGACGGGTCCTCGTTCAGTCCTGAGAGCCACTTGAGTGCAGTCGCCAGAAGCTCCTCCATACCATGATGAGTGGCCTTGGCATCCATGTACATGCTCTCGAGAACCCTGTTCAAGTCTTCGAACGAGAGCTTGCTGAAAAAGTCGGAATAGGTGGACTCAAAATTCTTCCCGTAAACGGAAATCATCGAGAGGACAAATTCTATGAGTGCGTCCGTAATCCTGTCCCGATTTCTTGGGTTGGCAAAGGGCGAACCATAGTTGGGGCATCCAATCGTGACGACGCCTCTGATCTTGTTCAGTTTGAAGACGTACCGGTCGAGGAAAGCAAGGTATCTGGCAACCAGACCTCCTTGCGAATAGCCAATGAGGATATTGTTGTCGTATTGGGATATGAGTTCATAATACCCGACACCCTCAGGCGTGGTCATGTACCGGTTCGTCTCGACCGCGACGGACTCTTTTCCGTTATCCTGCCTCCACCATGAGCTGAACGTATCCTCACTCCCAAAGCACTCAGGATAGGAGCTAGTGATGCCACGAAGAAGTTCGTTGGCACCCTCGTCGGGCCCATCATCATTTTTGTAATGCCTGCCGATGCATTTCAGTGGTATTGGAACGAAATATTCGACAGCAGGCATGAGCTGATACGGGCTCTCGCCGGTGGGCACCGGTCTCTGTCTGACATTCGAGTTCCATCGGTTGCCGTTTCGGTTGCGGCGGCCAAAAACGGCACATACATCATCACGGTGACCATCTACCAGAGATTCGGCGCGATTGATGAGCCAGATATTCATGTCTCCCATTTTCTCGAAGCGTTTTGTGAGAAATACAGAGGGTTCTCCCGTTCAAGTTCCATTGGCCTGACCCACTTTCCTGTACCAACTTCTATGTTGGTCTGGCAGGCTCTTTTAGCATGAATGTCGCGGCATACTCAACAGGAGTCAAGTACCGAGTAGCCGAGACTGAAATGAGGGTGTTCGGAGTTGTACTCGGTACGCCAGCGTTCTCTGAGGACCCTGGCCTCGGTTACGGGCCGGCCTCGCGGGCGATGCGCCGGAGCGCCTGGCCAGCGACGTTACGTACATCGTGGTGTTCGCGCAGGGCCGACGGTCGTCATCAGCGAGAGCATCTATCACAACATCGCGTCCTTCTCCTCCAACATAGCCGTGTCCCAGCGCGGCGATGTCGTGTTCATTGACGGCAGTTCCAGCTGGAACATCCCGCGCGAAATCCGGCGGTGGGACGGCACGCGGGAGACCGTCGCCCCAGCATCCCGGGCTTTACGCAATACTCCATGTTGATCAAGTGTTAACGAATCCTTCTGCTGTATCCTTTTTTTACACGAGTACTGATGAAACTATTCAGTCCACTTCCGGCTCGGGCCAGTTGGATCATTTGCTGAATGTTTGCGGCACCTGCGCTCGCATTCGTATAGAGATAGGCCGCCCCATCGTTGAAGTAGACCGTAATCGAGTCAGAGGCAATGGAGTAGCCGGACACTCCTGAATTCCCACCGTTGTTGGCATAATATTCCATTTTATTTTACCGTGTGTTCGTTAGAGTTAAGCATTCTGATTGCCGTGTTTTATTCTGCTTCTGCATAGGCAATAAATCTGCCAAAGAAGTTCGCCAGCTTCATCTGATCAATCGTGGTACATGTAGGACGTCTGAGCAAAGGAGATCCGACAACAATCGCTAGTGATTGAGCACGTGATATGGCCACGTTGAGCCTGTTGATGCTTAGAAGGAAATCCATTCCTCGGGGCACGTCGTCTGCAGAGCTTGCGCACATGGACAGTATGACGACAGGTGCCTCTTGACCCTGGAATTTATCAACTGAGGCTACACGCGCCGTCGTACCCAAACGGGACTTAAGCAAGTTGACCTGCATATTATATGGGGCAACGAAGAGGATATCATTCAATTCAAGCTTTCTCTGCTCGGCACCGTCCACTCCCGTTATCGACCTTCCAACCAATTCCTGGACCAGTATTTGAATAACATCAGCCTCCTCTTCACTGGACTGAGAATTGCCAGTATGTACGGACGGTATATAGACCGTGCCGCTCTCCACGGTCAATACTTCTGAGTTCAGGCCATTGTTTTTTACGACGCAGTTTATGCAATGTGGTTTGCTCGTCAGTCGACTGTCGTACACGGCATCCGAAATGAAGGTGCAAATGCCGGGGTGCAGCCGCCACGATTCGTTGAGCAGAATTCCTTTTTCTGGCGGAATGGTCGCATGCTCAGCCATGAAGTATGCCATGACCGACTGTGCGCTGTTGCCGGGATGGGCGCCTTGGACAGGTTGCTCCAGCTGCATCTGATCGCCAATGATGACGAGATTCCTGGTTGACGGTGCCATCGCTACGAGATCCGCCATGGAAACCTGACCAGCCTCGTCTACGAACAGATAGTCAAAACAGCCCGCCCAATCGCTACGAGAAAAGGCCCACGAGGTGGCTCCTGCCAATCGCTGACCTCCCGTTGCGCCAGGTGTCCAGCTATTTGAATCCTTGACCCAGTCAATTCTTGTGTCCTTTTCAAATTCGTTGTTGTCACCGATTTTGATCCCGTGGAAATTTTGGGCTGTCTCCGCGGCGAGCTCGGATACTTTGCTCAGCAGATTGACGATGACCTTGTGGCTGTTTCCGGTGACCCCAACGCGCTTTCCTTGTGCCAGTAAGGCCAAGATGCTTCTCGCAGCGACATGTGTTTTCCCGGTCCCCGGTGGGCCTTGAATACATAGAATACTGTCGTCGAGATTCAGTACGGCACGCACTGTTCCTTGCTCAAGTGATTCCCCTTCTGTCAAAACAGGCGTCCCGAACAGCCGGTCGCGAATAGTTGGCTCGCGACGTTCGAGAAAGTGTCGGACACAGGATTGGAGTTGTCCCTCACTCTTCCATTGAAGTGCTGTCCTGAGCAGGGAATCTCGCTTCACAGCATTGGCGATCGGACCGCCTGGCACGAGATCCAACGTGTCCGGAAGAGGGCCACGACTCGCGCCGATTTTCAACGAGATCAATCCTTCATCGTGATTCATCGATTCAACGATAACACCGGTTTTGAGATCTTGCGCCAAGTAATATCGTCCTTCAGCACTGACCTTCGATTCTTGATTCGGATCGAAATGGTACTCATAGGATAGCGATCTTTTGATCACTTCTGGTGGCCTTTCCGTTCGCTGAAGCCCGGCCAAGCATTCAATGTCCTCAAATAACTCCTCTGTGGTCTGGCCCTCTCGGTTGAAATATTTCCACCATGAGGGTTTGTCTTCTCGTCGATGATATTCCAATAGCCAAGCCAGCATCCGAGTGATTGAATCTTCCGGTGACGGTTCCTCCCCTTTGTCCGACATACTCTCGAGCATTTCGATCGAGAGTCTCTCTGCGTCGGATCGGGGACCGGTATCTGCAGTGAGTTCGGGATCCGAATCCGGTGAGACCCACTCAATATCGAACTCTGATTGGCGATCACGCAGCCAGTGCGCCAGCTCGAGCGTGGAGTCACAATCATCCTTGTTATACTCCCGGATTCCTCGGAGAAGCGTCGACTCTTGCCAGTCGGATGACTCGCCCGATTGTAGCCATGCATCGAATGCGACAATGGAATCCACTGCTGTATCCACGTCGCCCTCGCGCAATGGTCGATACAGTCGCTCAACATATTTGATCGAATAGGATGGCGTTCCGATGCACAGACCTTGGCTGATAACCTGGTAGAGGTCGACGAATACATTGCCCCTTAGAAGATTGTCGATCTGGTTTTCACGTGAAGCATAGGCCCCCATCAATCGCTTCAGCGCAGATTGCTCATAATGACCATAGTGGTAGATGTGCATGGATGGATCCCGATTCCAGCGTTCGTAGACCCAGTCAATAAAGTTCTCAAACGCATTCACCTCTTCCGATTTGTCACACGCCCACCAGTCCCTGAACTCTAAGGTGCCCTCCTCCACGAAAGTTGCCCCAAACAGGTATTCGAGTCCTCCCTCCATCAACGGATAACCCTCCATATCGAAATAGACGTCCAAGTCGGAGGGTGGTGGAAGGAGTTGCAGGCCTTGCCTGCCCGTAGTGTGGGCCAGGTCGTTCAACTCGAACCGGGGTTCGTGGCTTGCCCCGGTCTCTATTTGTAGGCGGGCCTGCTTGCGAAGTCTCTGAAAAACCTCATCTCCGATACCGTCGACCCGTAGTAGTTCTGTGTGCGCCAGGTTTGTGACAGTTGAAATACCGGCATTGTAAAGGCGTTTGACCTGCGTGCTGCGAATATTCGCTACCAATGACAGGTGGTCATTCTCAGTCAGCCATTTTTCAGCACGCGCTTGCCACCGGCCATTCGATCCGAATCCAGTAGGCTCCGGGAGTTTGCCAGGATCAAAAGACGCCATGCAATCAAGGAAAGAAGCCTTGATTTCACGGTAGTAGTACAGGAAATCATGCGTCGAGAATTCTTGGTGGATCGAATTGCCTAAGATGATGCCGATGCGTTCTGGCAGAGATCCCGTCATTCCCTCCAACATTTCAGCGTAGCAACACAACTGAATCAGGTGCTCCGATTTGGCACTTCTAGCCAGCTTTGAATCCCAGACCTCCCACCTGTTATCCGCTCCTCGGCGCAGGAAGTCGGCAAACCCGGCGAACTGACCATGAGACAATCTCGCTTGGAATATCACGTCGGCGTCACTTTCAAGTGCTTCTCTGGTCAAGAGGTCTTGTTCCACGTCCGAGTCAGCCTGAATCCGAACAACTTTTTGGCCGCGCGACTCCATTTCTGTCAGAATGCGGGTTTCGTGCTCAACCCCACGGTCAGCGAGCATTCGCTCTGACGGTGACTTCTCATCTGGAATGAATGCATCCCTGTCGTCAAGACGATGACGATCCATGATGGTCGCAAACTCCGACTTCATGAAAACGGCCAGGTCCGAAGGCGAGTAGAGGAGATTTGTGCCTGAATACTGCATGACTGCGCGATATTGATCGATGTGAAGGCGGACGAACTGCCGAATCAGTTGGAACGTAATATTTTGGGGATCTCGCCTACGGCTCCTCGGACCAGATAGTTGACGTAGCCCTCTGGAACATTACCACCTAAGCTGAGCAATTCGGATTCGTTACGTATCCAATATCGCTGATTTGACTGTGATGAACCATGGCTCGGACGTCCCGGCGACGCCGGGGCCGGTCAACCTCCCTACCGCACACTGCTTTGGGCTCGAAAGTGGGCGGTTTTCGGGTCATTTTCTGACGATCGCGCACATCTCTTCCATTGAATTCCGTTCGCCTTGCCCATTTCCGTCCGTCTGGTCATCCCCAGACAATGCGGGGCGGCTCTCCGGCCCGTTCCCAGAATATACCGTCGCCGCCGAACGCGTCATGGAAGGCATATACGAAAGCTTCGAACTCCTACCGGACGGCTCCTGCGTCCTCATCCGCGCCACCACATCGCGCCGCACCGTCCGCTACATCCAGGACGTGATCGGGCGGATGGAAGAGAAGTTGGTGGGGCGCCAGGCGGGCCCGGGCGTCGGGCGACCTAACACAGCTCGATAGACGCCACCGATACCATCCCAATCAGATGACAGCACGACCCTCCTCCCGACGCGAGCGGAGGAATATGTATGGGATGTGTGAGCGGTGCACGCTGGGCGTTTAGGATGTTTTCTGTTGCTGACAGTGATGATCGAATCCGCTCGACCAACTCCCATCAAGGCTATGACAACGAGTGTTTCGAGGCAAGCATCTCCTTGGAGTTGCGAGCGTTGTCCACAATCGGACAGCTTTGTGTCTAATGGCTGACGAAGTCTTGAAGTCGAAGCCACGAGTGGTGACCGTCCGATCTGGGATTTCGCACACTCCCCTTTTGATCTCAATCCGAGTACATCATGCTGAGATTCCAAGAAGTTAAGTTTTCCACACATCTTGACCATGCCGCCCAAGTTGTGTACATACGATATCTAAACACTGCAATGATATGGTTTTAGATGACTTTCTAAGATATGCGAGGCGTAGAGACTCCACAGTCCCGGGGAGATCACCGTCGGAGGAGGCGCTAAGTGATTCTTCTCGCATCATTACGTCAAGTTTATTCCGTCGTCTCCAAACGAAGGCGCAGGTTTTTTCCCTAGAGCAGAATGCTGCTGTTCGTTCACGATTAACTCACTCTCTTGAGGTTGCGTGCTATGGGAGGTGGATTGCACATGACATTTATCATAAACTGAATAGTGGTAAACATCTTAGTAATCCTGATTTGTATCTGCCGTTTGTATTGACCGTTGAGAACTCATGTCTGCTTCACGATATTGGCAATCCTCCGTTTGGTCATCTCGGAGAATATGCAATTCAGAGTTGGATAAAAAATAATTATTCTACATTAGAAAATGAAATTAAAAAGTTTTGTGGTACGAAAGGTGTAGGATATCTAGACTCTCTTTGCCAGTACGACGGCAATCCTCAAGGATTTCGTTTTGTAACCAAACTTCAGTGGCTTAATGACGAAAACGGGCTGAACCTTTCGTATCCTTTGCTTGCGTCTATGCTCAAATACCTCAAGTCATCACCTTCCAAACAATCTAGCGCATTCACAAGCAAAATCGGTTTTTTCTCTTCAGAGAAGGATATTGTAGAGGACGTATGGAGATTTTTCGAAATGCACATCGACAACAATGGCGAGCCCAATATGAGGTATCCATTGACCTTCATAATGGAAGCTGCGGATGATATTTCGTATTGCGTTTCAGATATTGAGGATGCGCTGGAAAAAGGAGTACTGACCGAGAATCATATTTTTTCTAATTGTGATAGCATGCCCTCTATCGCAGTTGAGGCGTTTAGTAAATGTAACGATTTAAATGAATCGTCTGCCGCACGACACTCTAAATACATTGTATTTAAAACCCGCATAGCGCGCGTCCTGGCAGAGAGAGCATCAGAAGTCTTTGCCGAAAACGTCGATTCAATCTGCAGTGGTCAATTTAGACAATCTTTGTTGGACTACCATTCAGACACTAAAGAAGTGGTTGAGTATCTAAAAGATATCACACGCAAGCATGTGTTTACATCACGAGAAGCGATTCATATAGAACTATCAGGTTTCCACATGATTCACGAGATCATGGATGAGATGTTAAGTCTATGGAGATTGGGAAAGGAAGATTTTTGCAAGATTATGCCTGATTGTGATGGCACTCCTGCTAGAAATGAACTGCAAAAAGAACGAAGGCTTGCTACTTTATTGCCGAGACGACACTGTCTTGCCTATAGGCATTTTGTTTCCGAGGAGCCCGATATGGAACAATATTGGAGACTTGCTCTACTGATTGATTATATATCGGGCATGACCGATAGTCATGCCTACAAGGTCTACAGAATGCTAAAAGGAACAAACGTTGGACTGGTTTAAACCATGAATACTCAGCGATTTTCCCTTTTTTCGGATATTCCGACGGATTGCGATCTAACGCTTCTTTTAATACAGAACTTTCGCGATATATGTTCGTCCACAGGCGTGACATCCGTTGAGTTTTCAGTGTATGAATATGAGCCTCTTACATTTGCTGAATCGCGAAACACTTATCTAACAAGCCTGTGCGAGTTTAAGGCGTGCATCCAAGGTGCGTTGTCTGATCTGCGTCCGAATCAGAATATTGCCGTTCACTCCAAAGTCCAAGTTGATGGCAAGGCCTACCATATACCTATGATAGACTTTTCAGCTATCTCACTTCGTATTGTCGAAAGAACCATACAACATTTGTGTAATGACTTGAATTACCCGGGAATGCATGTGTATGCTTCTGGAAGGTCATTTCATGCATATGGTACTGGATTGTTGTCTCCGGATAAGTTCGTTCAATTTATGGGTTACTTGTTATTGTGTAATTCCAGAGGTGTTTCTGATGTTATTGACTCTAGATGGATTGGTCATCGGTTGATAGGCGGATACGCAGCACTTCGACTGACTAACCAGGCAGGACATTATCTTGCGGTGCCTCAGTTTGTGACACATATTCGAAATACTTCTCACCAGATCCAGGAACTTGTAAAGGCGTAATATAAATTTTGATCGATCATGTTCATTGAGGTAGTTCGAGATGAACGCGAGACTTTGAAGATTGAATATTGACAATTAACAACGACTGGACTCGAAACACGGTATCTTATCAGAGAAAGTCAATCGCCACCCTCGTCATCGTTTACGTGGGAACGGCGTATGTTTCCGCGTCGTCTTGATTCCTGAGGTTCCATACATACGCTATCAGCAAGCCTGAGAATTTCCCGTACTTCCGGTTGGTAACAAATGCACGGTTCGAAGAAACTTTCGTCTGAATATGCCACGCGGTAAACCGCTCCGTATTCTTGACCAGGTCTGCGTACACTCTCAGATCAATTCCCCGGTCACGAGCCGGGGTAGCGACTTCAGGACCAGCTGTCAGGAGCTCGTCAACCAGTCTGTTGTGTCCAAAAAGCTCGATTACCTGGGTGTCCATGATTGTGGGTATACTCAATTGCTGATCGCGGCGGTCGTATTCAGGACGCACCAATATCCCTATGCCTCGTACTCACCTTCTTCCTCTCGCGCCACCACGGTGTCGTAAAGGCCATAGTATGCGAGTCCTTTGTGACTTTCTATGCCGGTGTATCGAAGGGATGCGTCCTCGTAGCGGCGGAATGCGAACACGGCTGCGTTCATCTGTTCCGTGTTGAATACGCGTAACCGAACCAGCAGGTGAAAATCCTGGACGGTCAACCCGGTCACGGTCTGGAACAGGTCCGGCTCCAGTTTGGTGATGACATCCTGGAGTGTGTTTTCCCTGAAATCCGTCAGGTACATGAAGGCCGGAATGCGTGTAGCAAATTTGATGAGCTTCTCCTGAATCTGCTTCCGCTTGCTCTTATACTCCTTCTCCTCATCAGTGAGCTCCTTTTTCTCCTTGGGGGTAAGGTCCCGCTCCTTCGACTTGCCCTTGAGCTCCTTGATTTTCTCACTCTTGTTGATGACGGTCTCGAGGACATTGACTCCAAGGGAACGCCAACCCTCAATGCGCTCTACGGCCGCCAGGGCTTCGGGATCGTTCATGACACGCCGCAAAGTGTCGTTGTCGACGTTCACGAGCAGCGGGCTCTCCCACTTGCGAGCCAGGAGCGTAGCAGATGTGCCCGCCATCGCGATGTCTAGGATGCCACCCGCATCGATCTGCGTCATGTTCGCGCCATCGTAGGCCAGAACGGGCAAAAATGAGATAAGGTCGCGGACAGCGGGCTCCGGATTCGATTCGCCCGGCGACAGACGCATGCCATATTCGGAAAGCTGCAGCAGTGCCCGCGTCGGTGCAAAATCAAACACGAAGCAAACAGGCTTCAGGACCTCCTCCTCGTTCGGATTGTCACCGTTCGGATTCTTGATTGACCAGGGTGACTGCACCCTGAAGGCCGCCTGGAAATAGGTCTCAGGCGACTTCAGATTGCGCAACATGAGGATGGACGACCACTGAGGTACGGTCACGCCCGTAGTCAATTTTCCGCACGAAAGCGTGATGGTCTTCGTATCGAACCCACTTCCGATGGCCTGGCGAACGGGAGGGAGCGCATCAAGTCCAATTCCTGCCGATGCTCCTGCGGCGACAACCACGGTGTAGTCACGCCAGAACGTGTTGTGGCCCTCCCGGAGCAGGTTCGCCATTGCGTGGCATGCCGCAACGTTTGGCATGAACCAGAAAGCGTGTTGCAGGTAGGGCAAAAGCCGTACGTCCGAATACGGAAAGGGCGGACGAGTGCCCGTTTTCAGGTGTTCTGCGGCGGTAGGCGCATAGTCACCGCGTATGACATCAAGCCACTTCTGCACGTCGCGCGCGTGTCGGAATTTGGCGCTCTTTCCACGCCCTGACGCCTCAAAGAAGGAATTGAGGTCGAACTCGTCGAACTCACCTGCACTGGCAATCGCCAGCAACTCATCCGGCATCTGGTACGTCAGCAACCGCAACTGTGGGAGCGCGCCGTACGGGTTTCGGTCATTGGGATGCGCGGTGGCAAACGCTTCTTTGGCACGCTGTTCATCGGTATAGGTCCAATTGAAGATCTGCTCTTCGATGAACTCCCCCGTCGAAAGCGCACGGAAGGGTGTCCCGGACAGATACAGATACGCCCGTGTTGTAATGGGCAGGAAGTCGGATTCCGGCTCTGCAAACTCGCTGAACTCCTTTTCAAAGTCCTCAATACTGGCCGTTTTCTTCTTGCGGCCGGACAGGTTCGTTCCGAATTCTTCCTGGATCTCGACACTGGCATCCTCCTCGCCCTCGAATAGCTCCTTCGCCGTGTCGCGCCACGCGCCGAAGTGGTATTCGTCAAACACAACAAGATCCCAGTTCAGCGTGTGTAGCCACTCGTTACGGGGTTTAATGTTGCCGTGCGCATCCGTGCCAAGCAAGTCCTGAAATGACCCGAAATACACGAGGGGACGAGCGGGGTCGGCGCTGCGGGGGTCCCCGTCCGTCGTACGCGAGTGGTATTGCCAGCCGTCAAAGTCAGCGTGGTTTTCGAGGTCGCTCTGCCACGCGTCGGCGACCGCCGGCTTGAACGTAACCACGAGAATGCGCTTGGCCTTCAATGCTTTTGCAAGCTGATACGAAGTGAAGGTCTTGCCGAACCTCATTTTCGCATTCCACAGGAAGCGAGGGGATGCATCCGGGTCCTCAGCCCAGATTGAGCGAAAGTAGGAGAGTGTTTTCTCGACCGCGTCGGCCTGCTCTCGGCGCATCGGAAATGTCTCGTGGTGGGTACCCGAAAGCGGCATGCCCGTCCGAAGCTCAACGAGAACGGTCCGCACGTCGGCGACCGTGCAACGCATCCACTCCATCATCGGATTGTCGAAGCCCTTGCGGACAAGGGCAGCCCGCACCTCGTGGTCGGTGATGGTCGAGCCGTCGTCGCGGGAGGCGGCCTCATCAAGCTCTATCCGATAATTCTTGATTGCTGCCGTCTTGAGCTGCTCCGATACGCGTCGCTTGACGTCGCGTGTGGTCTGCCCAACTTTAAGCAGCCCCGCATGTGGCTCGTCATCAATGGAATAAGCGTAGATGCGCGGTTTGGCCTTGGGTTTGGCCGCGAGGATGTCGTCGATGGAGGGCTTATTCTCCATCATCGTCGCCGGCATCGTCGGACGCGACTACTGGCCGCTCCACAATAAGGGATTCAATGAATGCGACTTGATCTGGTGTGATGCCATAACGCGCGAACAATTGTTCGTCCGTCCATCCGGTATCCATGGCGAGGTTGGGCACAAACCGGTATGAATCACGTGTGATGTTCTGCGTTATTTTTCGCAATGACACGAGAAATCTCACAAACCGCGTGCGCATGTATCCAGCCAAGTGATGAGCTTCCTGTTCCGATTCACATACGCCTATCACCAGATACGTCTCAGTACATGCTGACCCTGGAGCCGCTACCACTGGTTCACCAAGAATGGTCACATCATCGCGACCACTTGTGCCATGTGCTTTGACGAGCAGCACTTTCCATCGATCAATCCATTCGATGTTGTTCGTGATGGTCGATCGTTCAAGGTATGATGATTGCTGATTCCCGTATACGAGTACCGGGTCCTTCAGTCCAGTCGGGCTCTGTCTGCCTGTCTGATTTGTGAGTCCAAAGGGTTTTCTGGCGGATACCTGATCGCCGAGGCTCGGTTCTGGCTCACCGTTTACTCTGTAGCTGGTCACCTTGTCAAGAATGCGCACGGCCTCATTTCGACGCACAAGGACATCGTATGCGTCGAGACTTCGTACCACTGGCTCGCCGATGATCTCATCTCCAATCATTGTCGTGATCTCACATCCGCCGTGATGGTCGCGTCCCCAGAGCCAGTACGAAATCCCGCCTCGTATTTTTACACCCGGAAAAACATCGTATAGCTGAGGAAAGTCCACCAATTTCAGAAACCGGTGATCACGTAGCATCCGGTCTCGAAAATCATCAAGCCCCTTGCCCCCTGAAAACCAGCGAGATGGAGTAATCATTACCACATACTGAGGTTCAAGCGAAATGGCTGCCTCCACAAAGAGATTATAGATTGGGGTCGCGGACGCACCACCTCCGCCACCACCATCTCCCAATTGATACGGCGGGTTGCCAATGATCACGTCGAATTGCATATCGTCTCCAAATATTTCTGCGATGCGAGCGTTGATGTCGTCTGTGTGGATGAAGGCATAGGCATGGGATTCCATTTCGTCGCCACGATCCAGGGTTTCCCGGTTCGTACCGCAGTACCGACACCGTCCCTTCGTTGTCCACGTGTGCTCGGTCCGCTCATACCAGATGTTTCCGTTTGCACTGGTAAGGCTCCGGGCGATGGAGTGTTCACCATTGGCACGCTTGGAGCAATAGACACTTCGGCGGGCGAGCAATGCTGTGATCTGGGTGATTCCTATCCCGAATACCTGTCTGGTCAGAATGTGGTCCACGCGTGAGTCCAAGTCCGGCATCTGGTCCGCCAAGCCCTCCGTCAACCGGCGGGTAATTTCCCGGAGGAAGACACCGGATTTCGCTACGGGATCGAGGAAACGCACATCGGGGTTCGCCCAAAGGCTTGCCCCGTTGTGGTCCGCCGACCACGCATCGGCCAGTGTGTCCAGCATCCGGTTGGCGAACTCAGGTGGCGTGAACACTTCGTCGTTGGACAGATTCGCTATGCACGAAAGCACATCCGGGTTACGTCCTCGGAGTTCAAAAGGGGCTTTCTCACTCATTTGGAATCCTCTGAGAGAGCGGCACCTACCGTGGCGAGGTCACGAATCGCCATTGGCTCATACGAGCGAATGGGCGTGAACAATTCATGTTTACCCACATGGGCGAAGAGCGAATCTTCTGCGCTGAATGCTGCTGACTGCGCCAAGACCTCGAATTTGAAGTCGCGCCGCTGAAACTTGCCTCGGCCCAAGTAGCCCCATTCGGCAAAAGAGATCGGCTTGCCGGTGTTCGTTTTCATGGCGAGCGCATCGCCGTGAATCAGGTTCACCGCGAGAACATTAGCCGCTGCACGGTAAAGCTCGTCCGATGCTTCCAGGAGGAACGCTTCTGCGAACGTGTCCAAGAGGTTTTCCTTACACTCCGCAACGTTGTCGGCCAGAATTTCGATTCCATACAGGCTCATGATCGCCAGTAGTGCAAAATGCTGCCGTTCGAACTCCGATCGCCCATACTTAAGCTCCACTGCAGCGAGTTTCCGACGCAGGGCGGCCACGAGGAAGTTACCACTCCCACAGGCTGGTTCAAGAAAGCGAGAATCAATGCGCTCCGTCTCCGACCGTACCAGATCGAGCATTGCCTCCACCATCCACGCTGGCGTGAATACCTCACCGTGGTCGGCAACGCGCTGCTTTGATTTGACGAGGCTCAAGGACTCAACTATTACGTTTTGCGTCAACGATATCTGCACAACAGGCGACAACTGGCTGCCAGCACAGCCAGTCCTCCGAACACTGAAAGGTAGTTGCGCCAGGCTGTAAATGCCCACGAGGGGATTCACGTCAACCGTTCCGGACAATCAGAGTAATCTGCTTATCCGTTCATGGTTTGCTGCCACCACACCGAAGAGGACCGAAAATAGCGCAACAGCCACACGTTCTCGTGCAGGCTCGCAATAACATATGCCGCTACGGCATGTCCCTTCGGCGCGGGCGGGACGCTCGAACAGGACCGATGAAGAAAGATGAACCGTTGTGCCCACTGAGTGACAGTCCATACCCGATATAATTGTCTGTCCCGAGCCCGGCTGATGGCAGACGAACTGTCTTGACGACGTAATCCGAACGTCAGGATCGACCGTGTCCAACACTCATTCTGGGAGCGATTCCGACAGTTGGACCAGGTTTTTAAGCCTGATTCTTGACTTCCGCCTAATGATATTCGCTTGTCATCCAGAATCCGCTGGTTTCAAGGAATCGTCAGGAACTGGAATTACTTCTTCTTGATCTTGGTTATCCCTGCGATACTCTTCTTTTCGCTCTTTGTGACCGTAGCCTTCTGCACCTTTGTGATGCCAGCCACGCTCTCTTTCAATGTTTTTCGTTTCACTTCCTTCGCCATAATCCGCCTGTGATCTTGGTTTCGTGAGGGTTAATCCGAGGACTAGTGAGGCAGTAATGCCAAGCCGGAAAAACCAAAGTACGCATTTATCAATCTTGGTAAGTCGAAGCTCTGTTCTTGATATGACTTTTGAGTACCTAGGGTCCACCTCAGCTCTGGTCTCCCTGGTGGCTGCACCTTTCGCCAATAACGCATTCAGCTTGTAAACAGTCAGAATCAGAAGTATTGCAGATCCAAATGCGCCCAAAATACTGATATATAGCCATTGTTGGAGTCGAGAGGTAGAGCCAATTGTAGACAGCAATGTCACTACGATAGCAATACCACCAGCCGAAAGTGTCATGAGGCTTTTATCAAGCTCCATGCGGCTGCCAATGAATACGTCTAGGAAGGCTCCGAACAGAACATCGTCCCTTTTTCTTGAATTGGACATAGATCTGAAATCGGATTCTGGATAACGGATATGCGGCGATCTGACGCCTACTTATCAGAAAGTAACTGGCCTCAGATCAGCACGCCAGAACTGCGAGTGCGCAAAATGTGCTTGGTATGTCGAAAACTAATTGCTTCCGACAGCACAGCGGCACCAATCAAAGGAGATGGAGACTGTTCTTTAACGCGACCCGATAATCACTTTATTCCTGGGTTCGATAATTTGTCCTTGAATTGGCTGCGAGTACACAGCCTGATTTACTCCGTTGACGTCATACCCCTGACTTTCGAGGTAGGCTTTGATCTCCGTTGCAAATCTGAACGCTTCCGCGTCGCCCATTACTGCTGTCAGGTCCACAGGTTCTGATTTGTCGAGATGCTGCGTGAGGGAAGATCTACTATTTGAGTCAAGTGTCCGCGGAGAATGCCCAACATTGACCTGGCCAGCAGTGATGCCGCCCATCTGGTTGATGCTCGAGACGTTGTACTTATCACCCATATCAATCACCGTATTGAAGAAATAGACCGATTATGGTGGCCAAAGAAGCAAGAAATGCGACAATGCCCCCTACAACTTGGGCCCACTTTGGCCAACCTGAATCAGGCTCCTTGTTCGGGTCACCAGATCGAACCTCACCAGCGTTTATCCCTCCGGATTGATTCTTTGAGGTCACGTTGATTGTTTTGGACATAGCTCAGCACACCTAGTGAAACGACCTGAATTTAAGCATTTGCGTGCAGTGTCACAGTATTTACACATACATGTGGATAAGTTTTCGAAATAACGGCCGGCGGATTCTCGGCGAGCTGACGCCCACCTGCCAGAAAGTAGCTAGTCTCAGACCGGCACACCAGAACTGCGAGTCCGCAAAAACCGCTTGTTATGTTGATTTCTGAATTGCGTCCAGAGCTTCTTCGAGGTGTTCATACCCACCTTGAAAAATATCAACCTCGCCCTGAGTTGTGCTTCGTACAGCCTCACGCATTATGCCTATTCGCTTGAGCTGTGGAGCCACACGTCGGTCGACTTCAGCAACAAACTCCCTGAAATCGGCAGTTCGGTCGCCAATCTTGTAACCACTGGGTCCGCTCACAATGAGAATGCCCGCATCTCTCAGGGGACCAATAACATTCGTCCTCAAGTTCGTTGCGCCAATATCCTGTCCAGCTGCTTCTTGAAGCGCCTCTAGAATAACCTGAGTCGCGGTGAAGGTGCCAGCAGACTGGGCATCGAGTCGAAAAAGCAAAAAGTTAAGGACACTGCATCGTAGTACTATTTCAGGAAGAGCAGAGTCGTAGTTGTCTTCGAGGTATTGATGAGCAGCACGCCTAGAATAAAGATTAACTTTGGCATCTTGTTCATCAGAAACTTCGTTTTGCTCGATATATCCCCTCATCCTTGCAGGCCAGTGATGGTTGCCGATCAGCTTCCCGCTGAGAGCTTGTAAAACTGCCTCGCTCTGTTCCGTCTTTTTTTTGGGGTCGTAGGCGCGAGCCATTGATCCTGCAACCAAGTCGGCAAGCTGAATGAGTGGCTCATTGGCTGAGTCCTGAAAAGCAATTTCGTGGTCCGAGAACAGGTCCTGCGGAACGTGAACACCTTTTACATACTTGGCAAAACCATCCATAAACTGTTCCCTCCCGACCTCGTCAAGCGTCATGTGGAGGCGCGGAATCGCCAAAAAGAGCCTTTGAAATAGCAAACCGTGCAAGTACTTGATGAATGATCGTTTATAGATCAAACCACTCGTCGGCAGGAGTTTAGACTTGTCTACGGCAAATACCACCGCTTTAAAGGGCGCGTTCTCTAATTCGCTGAGAATGGCAAGTCTTCGCTTGTCGTTCTTCCCAATCGAACTACTCTTTACCTCGGCTCCGGAGAAATACTTGTCTGAGATACCTTTAATCACACCCCGAACTTTGTCTGCATTATCTGGGTGGACGATTATGGCCGCAACGATGAAGTGATTTGTTACTCCGCTCTTATCAACGTTGAGACTCTTGTCCCCGTACTCGTCGAGAAATGTTAATATTGTGGGAGTCTCAGTCATATAGAAATCAACATAACGACTGGCAATAAGCGGCAGGCGCAACGACGTCGCTCGGGCAATTTACAGATGCGAGGCGTCCATTACAGCGACACGGTGCGCGCCTGTCCGTCTTCATTGCCTTGTTATGTGCCGTAAATGCCATTGGAAGAGTGAAGCATCTAGTACCGACCGCGGTGCTTTCTGAATTGCTGACGGAGCTTCTTCTTATCCGCCTCAGATGCTATCCACCTAAGCTGAGCGATTCGTATTTGTGACGTGTCCAATATCGCTGATTTGTCTGTGATGAACCACGCCCCGGACGTTCCGGTGGCTCAGAGCCGGGTCAGCGTCCGTCCTGGACCCTCTTTCGGGCTTGAGACAGACCGGT
>JAVJVN010000002.1 GCA_040221055.1 Rhodothermales bacterium
CCGGGGGGGTCGGGGGGGGCGCCGGGGTGGGTGTCCCTACAACACCCCCCCTGGGGGGGGGGGGGGGGGCCCCCCCCCCCCCCCCCCCCCCGCCTCCTGGAAGTAGGCCGCCAACGATTCCGGAAGGCCGACATGGACGACCAATCGGACGTCCGGTCGGTCTATACCCATGCCGAAGGCATTCGTGGCCACCATGACACGGCATCGGGCCCGCATCCAATCCGCTTGGTGGCGCTCCTTCTGCCCGGTCCGCAGGCCTCCATGGTAGTGTGTGGCTGAAACACCGGCCCGTTCCAGCCGATCCGCCCATCGTTCAACGCCCACCCGCGTGCTGTCGTACACAATGGCTGGCCCCGGGACCGCCTCCAGGATGTCAAGCAGTCGATGCATGGGGTCGGCCACATGGAACACCGAGAACGTCAGGTTCGACCGGTCGCAGCTCCCTGTCCACCGGAAGAGCCGCCCCCTGCCAGGCCTCTTTCCCAACCCCAGCCCTCCTTTCACCCTCTTTCCCAACCCCAAGCCCCGGATCATGTCGCGCTGGACGGCCGGTGTAGCCGTCGCCGTGAGGGCCATGAGGGGGATGATTTTGGGCTGTTCACCCTTCAAACTCCCCAGCTCCGTCCGGAACGGACCGATCCGGCGGTACGACGGCCGGAAGGTGAGCCCCCACTCGCTCACGCAGTGCGCCTCGTCCACCACGAGCAGCCGGACATCCAGGTGTCGCAGGAGGCGCCGGAACGCTTTCGAAGGAAGGCGTTCCGGCGCCAGGAAGACGAAGAATGGCTCCGACCGCCGCGCGAAGGACAGGATGGTCCGGTACAGCAACGGAGAGACCTGCCCGGCGAGCGCGAACGCCGGAATGCCCCTGCCGACCAGTCCGGCGACCTGGTCGGCCATGAGCGCAACCAACGGGGATATCACGAGCGTACACCCCCCTCGCAGCAGCCCCGCCATCTGGTAACAGATGGACTTCCCGGACCCCGTAGCCAACAGGGCCAGCACATCGCGCCCGTGGACAGCCGGAGCAATCACCTCCCACTGGCCCGGACGGAACGCATCGTAGTGCCAATAGTGGCGCAGCAATGCCTGTGCTTGCTCACGGCCACCGCCGGAGCGCATCCACCACGTCTTCTGCCACATCCTTTGCACGCCGGTCCCCAGTATCCACCAGAATATCCGCTTGTTCGTAGACCGGAGATCGTGTGGCCAGCAGGGATACCACGCGCTCCCGCAACGCGGGACCCGTCAACATCCGGCCGTGTGCATCCAACAGCAGCGGACGCGTTCCGGCCCTGCGTGCCAATCGTCGGCAGAGTACATCCACGGGCGCGCGCAGGCCCACCAGGACCCCTTGCTCCTTGCAGAAGGCGAGATTCCGGGGATTCATGATGGTCCCACCGCCGAGCGACACCACCACGCCCTCCAAGCCGGAGGTCGCCTGCAGGGCCTGCTGCTCCGCATCCCGGAAAGCCTGCTCACCAAGCACATCGAAGATGGCCGGAATGGACATGCCCTCGGTCTCCATGATCATCCTGTCCAGATCCATGGAGTCATACCCCAGCAATTGTGCAACATGCGGCGACACGGCCGATTTGCCGGATCCCATGAAACCGGTCATGTAGATCCGTTTCCGACGCACGTGAACGCTAAATTCCGACATGATTCCGCAACAATGGATCCTTCAGTATGCCGACCTACCGGCTGGACATAGAATACGATGGTACGGATTGGAGCGGTTGGCAGATCCAACCGGATCGTCCGACCATCCAGGAAGCCATTGAACGCGCATTGCGGACGGCCGTTCGATTGGAAGACCTGTCCATCACGGGTTCCGGACGCACCGATGCGGGCGTCCACGCATCGGGCCAGGTAGCCCACTTTTCAACAGAGGCCGTGTTGGATCCGGTACGACTGAAGGCGAGCCTGAACGGCCTCGTCCCCCGCAGCATTGCCATCCGTGGGGTGTGCCATGTCGCGGACGACTTCCACGCCCGTTTCCAGGCACGCTGGCGACGCTATCGTTACCGCATTTCCGTTGAACCCATCGCGCTGGAACGCTCCTTCGTCTGGTATGTACGGCCTGAACCGGACTTCACCGCCATGAATTCCGCCGCCGCCCTGTTCATCGGACAGCACGATTTCTCTTCATTCTGTCGCACGAAATCGGAAACCACCAACCGCCGATGTCACGTATATGAGGCGTCCTGGTCGGCCGGACCGTATCCTGGCCGCTGGGATTTCGTCGTGCGGGCGGATCGGTTCCTGCATGGCATGGTCCGCTCCATGGTCGGCACCCTTCTCGACATCGGGCACCACAAACACGAACCAACCGTTATCCCTCATATCCTTGATGCCACGGACCGGACCCTCGCGGGTCCCGCGGCCCCGGCCCATGGCCTGGTCCTGGAAGCCGTGGGCTACGAACCATGAAACCTGTGAACATGCCGTCCCTGTTGTTGTTTTTCCTGCTGTTGCTTGGATGCAACACCGACACTGCTACGCCACCCTCAACCACGATCGAGGTGGTTTCCCCCGACCTTGCGCGGGCCTTGCCGGACTCCACGTTGGAATTGACCCTCCGGGTGACCGCCGAACGGAACGTGACGCGCGTGACCGTGAACTCGGTACCCATGGTGCGCGAGGACGCCGACGCATTGTGGTCCGGCAACGTTCCGTTGACCGGAGGTCTGAATACATTGAACATGGAAGTCTGGAGCGACGCTGAGGTCCTCCTCTCCGAGGAAACCCACACCTTGGTGGCCCGGGCCGAAGTGCGCGTCAATGAGGACAATACGCTGCCGTTCTACATGGGTGGTCACACGTTGACGCCGGTAACCAACGACTGGCTCATTCTTACGGGTGGGTCGTTCGGTGCAGGCGGCGAGGGGTACAATGACATCCACTTCCGCCCGGACGATCTTCCCCTTTTCGTACCGGATCAGAAAGGCATGGCCGCCGTGCGTGTCGGCCATACCGCCCTTGCGCTACCGGATGACCGCGTGATCGTGCTGGGCGGTGGCACGGCGGGCAACATCACCGATCCATCCGAGCTCGTCGAGATCGTGGAAATCGTCCAGAAAGAAGGGTATGCCATGGAAATTCCGGTCATCGGTGATCCCATCCGGCGCATGTATCATACCGCCAGCCTCAAGACCGGCGAAAACGGCACCTTCATAACACTCTTCGGCGGCCGCGGCGATGTCCAATACACGCCTGTGCCCGAGCTCGGCATCCGCAATGATGTTCGCCTGTTCGAACTCAGGAACGATACGCTCTTTGCCCGCACTACCGCCATCGGCCCCGGCATCGAGCCCATGGCCGGCCATGTCCAGGTCGCGCTGGACGATGCGCCGCTGGGCGAACACCGTCGGTACCTGGTCCACGGCTTCCGCATGGGAGACACCCTGGTCCCCGAAACCATGATCTTCGACGAGGATACCGAAGCAGGATTGCTGTTCGCATCCGCCCCGGGACCGGCGCACCCCCGCTTGCGGAGCGCCGCCGTTCATATACCTGGAGTGGGGGCCGCGCTCTTCGGCGGGCGTTCAGCCGACGGCTCGGAAATGATTTCCGAGATCGAACTGTTCGTGGAGGCGGCCAACCGCTTCTTCTCCATCCCGGTCGTCGGAGAGCTCATGCCGCAGCCACGATTCGGCCATACGGCCACGCGATTGGCCGACGGGCGTATTATCCTGGTCGCCGGATTCGACGAAACCAATGCCCCACGACGTGACGTGGACATCCTCACCCTTACCTTCTGAGTCCATGGACCCTGTAACCCTGCGCATACCCTCCGAAACGGCCCAGCTCAACCAGGTGATTGTCCACACCCCGGGTGCCGAAATGGACCTGGTTTCGCCCGTGAATCGGGAAGAACTGTTGTTCGAGGACATCCTGTTCGTCAGCCATGCCCGTAAAGAGCATGAACTGATGTGCCGGGTGTTCGAGAAAGTAATCGGATCGGACGGTTCGGTCGTCCAGATATCAACCCTGCTCCGGGAGTCCCTCGAGATGGCCGATGCACGCGAGCGGTTCGTGGAGGAGTTGTGTGCCGTATCGCCGGGCCGCAACCTGCAGGCCTACGCAGATGACCTGAAACGTCTCTCTCCTGACGAGTTGACCCATTTTGCCCTGGCCGGCAAGAGCTCGCTGCCCATCAACGCGCTGCCGCTGCCGAATTTGTTGTTCATGCGGGACCTGGCCGCCGTGGTGGGTGATCACATTGTCCTGAGCCACGCGGCCACCTCTGCCCGGGCACGGGAGAGCGTCATCATGAACGTGGTGGTCCAACACCACGGTGCATTCGAAGCCTATCGGGACCGGATCGTGACCCTCCCTCCCGGACTCACCTTCGAGGGTGGGGATTTGCTGGTCGCATCGGAAGACACCGTGCTCATTGGGAGTTCCGAACGCACGTCGTTCGGGGCGGTCGTGGCGGTAGCCCGGCAGCTGTTCGCCCGCACGCCCATCCGGAATGTCATCATGGTGAACCTGCCGAAGGAGCGCTCCTGTATGCATCTCGATACGGTGTTCACGTTTGCATCGCCGACGGAATGCGTGGTCTTCCCGCCTCTCATCGAGACCTCCGGGCTGCACAACGTGTTGCACATCACGCCGGGCGATGATCCGCTGGGATTCTCTTGCCGGATCCAGGACAGCCTCCATTCGGCCCTTGAAATGGTCCTGGATCGCAAAATCACGTTCATTCCCTGCGGTGGCCACGACCCACTCAGCCAACAGCGAGAACAATGGACGGATGGTGCAAACCTGTTCGCTATCGCCCCCGGCGTGGTCATTGGATACGAACGGAACGCCCGGACGTTCGACGAACTGGCGCGCCTCGGATACCGCGTGGTGACCGCGCAGGGATTCCTGTCCTATTACGAGGAGAGCAGCTTCAAGGCCAGCGAAAAGATTGCCATCAAACTGGATGGTCACGAGTTGTCCCGCGGTCGGGGCGGACCTCGATGCATGACCATGCCCCTGGCCCGAACGGAACCATGAGTCTGGAATCCCTCATTGCGCCGCACCGTCAATGGATGAAGACGGCCCTGCGCGAAGCCCAGCGGGCCTTCGACGACGGGGAAGTCCCTGTTGGCGCAGTGGTGGTCCAGAACGGACAGATCATCGGTCGAGGGCACAACCAGGTGGAGCGCTTGAGCGACCCGACGGCCCACGCGGAAATCCTGGCCATTACGGCCGCATGCGCCACGACGGGCAGCAAGCATCTGGAGGGGGCCACGCTGTATGTGACGCTGGAGCCCTGCCCCATGTGCGCAGGCGCCAGTGTGTTGGCCCGCGTGGAGCGGATTGTCTTCGGTGCATTCGATGCGAAGGCCGGCGCGGCGTCCACGCTCTACAATATCCCCCAGGATAATCGCCTGAACCACTATGTGGATATCCTGTCGGGCGTTGAAGAAGATGCGTCGGCAGACCTCTTACGGGCTTTTTTCGCGAAGAAACGAACCGGAAATGGCCAACACTGACGTTCCCGATACGCAGGAAACGGCCCGGCCCGCCTATGACACGGTAGTAGTGGGTGCCGGCCCGGTCGGGTTGGCGTGTGCCATTGAACTGAAGCGCATTGGGCATCGGGTCCTGGTCGTCGACAAAGGGGCACTCGTGAATTCCCTGATCGGCTATCCAACGAACATGGAGTTCTTTTCCACTCCGGAATTGCTGGAAATCGGGAATCACCCGTTTTCCACCCGCAATTACAAGCCTCGCCGGGAAGAAGCGTTGGACTATTACCGCAAGGTGGCGCAGACGGAAGCCCTGGAGTTGGCTTTGTTCGAAGAAGTGCTTCGCCTGGACGGCGAACAGGGCGCGTTTATCCTGCACACCGCGCATGCTCGTATCCGGGCCCGATTCGTGGTGGTTGCGACGGGCTTCTTCGACATTCCCAACCGGTTGGGCGTACCCGGTGACGAACGGGCCATCCACTACTACAAGGAGCCCTATGCGTACGCCGGACGGCGCGTAGTCATCGTCGGGGCCAAGAATTCAGCCGCCAAGGCCGCTTTGGATTGCCGGAGGAATGGTGCCGACGTCACCATGATCGTCCGGGGACCGGACATCGGGGCGTCAGTGAAATACTGGATTCGCCCGGACTTGTTGAACCGGATTGAAGAGGGCGCCATCCGGGCGTTCTTCAATTCCCGGATTCTTCGGCTTGGAACCGGCACGCTGACGTTCCAGACCGGCAATGAGCCATCGCAGACCATCCCGAACGATGTCGTCCTGGCACTGACCGGCTACCGTCCGAACTACGATCTGCTCAGCGCGCTCGGTGTGACCTGGCAGGACGACCATGCATGGACCCCGTTGTACGACCCTGAAACGTTCGAAAGCCATCGGTCGGGAGTATTCCTGGCGGGAACAGTGTGCGGCGGATTGAACACGAGTCGTTGGTTCATTGAGAACGGACGATTCCATGCGGCGCGTATTGCTGCCGAATTGGATGGTCGTTGACGCGCGGGTCCATTCAAAGTGCACCAAGGATCTGGCGGGCCAACTCCACACTTGGATCCTGTCTGAGGGCAGCCTCGGCTTCGCGTCTGGCCTGCACCATGTCGTCCAGGCGGAACCAGGCCAACGCCAACTTGGCCCGCGTCCCGGCCCGGTCAGGTGCCTGGTCCAGAGCTCGCTCCAGGAATTCAACGGCGAGGGATTCCCGCCCATTGTTCAGATGGAACGTGCCCAGGTTGTCCAGAGCCTCGAATTGACGCGGATTGATCGCGACACCCTGTTCAAAGGCGGTACGGGCACCTTCCAGATCATCGAGAGCAACCCGTGCGAAGCCCAGGTTGCTCCACGCAGGAACATACCGCGGATCGAGCTGGAGGGCATCCTCCAGATGGTTGACGGCTTCGTCAATTCGGCCGTCCTGCAGTCGGGCCGTGCCCAGGTTGAAATGTGCCAGGACGTTCCACGGTTCGTCCGCGATGGCTTGGATGTATTGAACAATGGCATCCTCGAGGCGCCCCCGTAACTCGAGGAATTGGCCGTAGTTCAACCGGACATCCACTCGCTTGGATTGAACCACCAGTGCCCGGCGATACAATTGCTCTATCTTTACGGGGTCGCGGCCGGTACGCTGATAAGCCTGGGCAAGGGCATTCAGTCGCTCCACGCGGTCCGGATCGTCCAGAAGTGCAGCCTCCAGCGCCGGGATGGCCTGTTCGTCCTTCCCCAGTAATTGAAGAGCATATCCGGTCAGGTACGATGCTTCTCCGCTCGTATGACCGTCCGATGCTGCAGAATCAAGCATATCGACGCCTTTCCGAATCAACGCCATGTCTCCGGTCTGGCGGCCCAATGTGACATTGGCCATGCCTTCGTACATCCGACCTTCTCCCGACGTGTCCCGTTCGAAGTACGGTCGCAGTGTGCCGGACTCGGCTGTCCGGATGGGGGCAGGTGCCCGTTCATCGTCGATTACGCGAATCCAGTGGTCCGTGAACGAAGAATGAGGGGCCTCCTCCAGGTCCGCCTTGGGCATGTGGCACGCAATGCAATTGGCGGTCGGCAGATGGTCCAGTCGAGCAGGATCGTCCGTGAACCGTGATTGCAGTTCATCCGGTGCGTGACACGACTGACACGTTACATTGAAGTAGGACGGGCCCTGGTCCCGGAATCCTTCGTGCGGATCGTGACACGTGGTACACTGCAATGGATCCGGCAAACGGAGGGTCTCTGTGAAGCAGGCGCTCTGCTTCATCCGGTCCGCATGGGAAATGACGCCAATGGCTCCTGTCGTACTCTGCTCATGGGTATCGAAGAAGGACACCCAATCGGCCAGATCCTGTGAAGGGCGGAAGTCATACGCCGTACGATCCGTACGCAACAGACTCACGGTACTGTTCAGGTGACACTGCTGACAGACGTCGAGTTGCCTGTCGAGAGACAAATGCGCCGGGTTGACAATGGTATAGTCCGGTCCGTCCTCCGGCTCCGGCGAAGCCAATCGTTCGTCCACGTGCAATTGGCCAGGGCCGTGACATTTTTCGCAACCGATCCCGAACGGAACCGAAGCGTACGCCCCGTCCGTCTGGGGAATGGACTCCGGGACCGAATTGTGGCACGCCATGCACCGGTCCGCAATTTTCCTGTCGAACCGCGAATTGTTGGACTCGTATCCCGGCGAGAAATCCCACGTCTCCGCATTCGTATACCACGTGATGGGCAACTCGTAGAACCATCCATTCTCCTCGGTCAGATACGTACGGGCAACGGTACCGGAACCGACAACGTATTCCATTTCCCGGACCAGCCGGTTCTGAACCGAACCGGACGGGGATCGCAGGACCTCTTCCATGAAGTAGCCCTCCGCTGTCTTGAACGTCCGGTACTCATAACCCGAGGAGCGGTCCACGATAACCGTGTCATCGAAGCGTTCCACGGCTGTGTCATTGGAAAGGGGGAAGAACGAATTCGCCATTCCGTGCTCCTTGAATCCGTTGTATTGCGATTCATGACACTGGAAACAGGCCACATCACCCACATAGCCGGTCTCCAGGTTCACATTCCTGAATTGCGATGCAGTCACATCCTCAGCTACCGCAGCGGCGTCTTCATCGGTGCTCCCTGAGCAGGCTGACAGGAACAGCGCTGTCGCCAGGAGCAGACCAGCGCTACCCAGACGAAGGAGTCCGGATGTTGGCAGTATGGACGTACAACGGATCATGCACATAAAAAAGCGGGGTGGATCAATTTGATCCACCCCGCCTTTCGATTCTTCTGTGACGGTGTGTTACAGGCTCACGGCAATGGTGAACATGGACACGTTGTCAAAGAAATCCGTTGAACGCAGAGCATAATCAATCTGGACGTTCGTTCCACCCATCGGCAGATCCACACCGGCACCGAAGTTGGTACCGTTGAAGAACGACAGGTCGGAGTCGCTGACCAGGTCAACGCCACCACGCAGGTAGAGAACGTCGAACAGACCGAGCTCGATACCGCCGCTGTACTGGTCCTGATCGAACGAGTTGGAGCGGAAGTTTCCGAGAACCGTCAGAACGGCGCCATCGCTGACTTCGCGGGCATAGGATACGCCCACATTCAGCAACGACGGCAGTTCAACGCCTTCAGCATCAATGATGAGCGCGTTGTTGTTCGCATTCGGCGGCTGATCCGTCAACTTGACAGAACGCGTGAGACCGACACCCGAGTACCGGATGGAAGAACCGATGTTCTTCAGGGCAACGCCGAGGCGAAGTCCCGTCTCACCGACGACATAGGTCATACCGGCATCGAAAGCGACAGCCGTGGCGGCTACGTCATCCATGTTCTCGTTGATGACCTTCATCGTGATTCCCGCCGAAATACGATCCGTGAACACACGTGCATACGTCACACCAGCGGTGATGAACGATGCGTCATACGTCACAGACGTGATTTCCGGCTGGATTTCCGTCTGAAGAGGAATGTCTCCAAAGTCCCACGAGGAGACCATGAAGGCCAGGTTGTTGTTGCCGAAGTTCTGCGCAACACCGAAGTAGTTGACGCCGATGTCGGCGACATACTCCATGCGGCTGAACAGTGCTGCCGTACCCGTGTTCAGGGCAAGGCCGGCCGGGTTGGCATAAAGGGCCTCAAGGCCGTTCATACCGGTGATTCCACTGGTGAGTGAAGCGCCCAGTGAGGCGCTGCGTGCTGTCATCGGTACAAGAAGCTGCGTTGCGCCAGCGGTACCGCGGCGCTTGTCATCTCCTGCATTCGCGTCCAGCGCGCTCATGCCGATCATTGCGACGATCAGCAGTGCGTTCAGAAAGATTCTGGACATATTGGTCATTTCAGTTGTCCTCCTAGTAGTCTCTATTGCGGTGTAAGAAGTGCATTGAGAGGCCGCTGTGAGGCGGGCGAACCCGCCTCACAGGACCCGTTCAACTAGAAGTTGTTGAGTTGGACACGCTTCTTGACGACGCCAAACTTGAGCACTTTCTCACCGAGGTCCGTATCGACGTGGATGATATACATACCACTCGCGATAGGCAGACCTTCATCGGTGGTCAGGTCCCAAGGGAACATGTTGGCTGGGCTGTTCTTCTCGAGCACCTTGATCAGCGTACCGTTCAGCGTGAAGACGCGGATGGTAGCCGTGTTAGGCATGTTCGTGAAGCGCACCTGGTCAACAAGCTGGCTGACTTCGTAAGCCGATGCACCTTTGTAGGGGTTCGGTACGATTCCGATGTTGTCCAGTGCTGCCGTGGCTTCCTCGGTGGTTTTGGCGCGAGCGCCGAGACCGTCCGTGGAGAACGTGAAGGCGTCACCGGGCTGGTTCGGCTTCGTCGTGGCTACACGGAAGACGGTTCCGCCCTCCGGCATGTCCGCATCGTAGACCTGGCCAGCTACGTCGCCGCCGTTCCAGTTCACGAACACCATGCGTGCAAACGTCTCCCGGCTGTGATTGTATGGATCACAGGAGCCGTTGTCCGGATAGCAGGTATCGATCAGCGTCTGCAACCATTCGTTGTGTCCGGATTCTCCCGGCGTCATGGATGGCGGCAGGTACCAATAGCTCCAGTCCGTCTGAGGATCGTTGTTGCCACCGGAAACGGGGTGATCGTCATGGTCGATTCCCCAACCATCGCCTACCCAGTCAATACCTGCGAGGACCATGCGGACGTCGTCCGAAGGATCATTCGGCGTGCCGATACCCGTGCGCCATACCTCGAATGGTACACGCAGCAGTGAATGACCGTCAAAGATGTTGAAGCGATCATAGGCATAGCACCCATCGACTGTCGGGTTCGTTACCAGAACTTCACCCGCGTCCTGTCCGGCGCGCCACGCGTTGTAGCACTCCTGCGTCAGTCGGACTTCGAAGTCATGAGGAACCACGTCATCCCAGCCATTACGCATGGCACGGCTCACGAACGTAGGATACGTGGCACTGTGGCCAGCGGAGCTGCTGCGGCCCGTGTGGAGTCCCCACGCAGAACCATTGACCTGCTGGCGCGACGTCGGGCGGTCCGTACCAGCCGAGAACGGGAAGCCGTTGCCGTTGAAAGCGAAGGCACCGTTTTCCGGCGGATCCAGAGGTCCGGCGGCATTCGCTACCACCAGGAAGGCTGCGATGTCATTCGGAGCGCCACCCACGTTCATGGACAGCCCTTCGAACTGGACGACATCGTTGCCCTCAGGAGCGGCGACGCCTGTCGCGGCTACTGCTGCCGTTCCGTCGAACACTTTCGTACCCGAAGTGGTGTTCGTCACGTCGTACGTAACGACCACGGCACTCGACGACTTGCCAAGCTTCCCTTCCGGTTCGCGTGCTGGTTTGCCATCGATGTCACCCTCTTCGAGACGGTAATCTTCAGTCTGGACAAACTGCTTGCCGAGCTCGGCCGTATCAACCGTGTAGAACTCGACAGCGTAGTTGCCGCCTGTGATTCTCGCCGGGTTGACGACGTTCGCGGAAATACTGCCATCACCGACGTTGGTCTCAGCGGCGGCTCCGACAATGTCAGCCTCTGCGTTGGCCCGCGTGGCGGCAATTGCTTCGTCAGACAGGATGAGATCCGTACGGCTTGGTACGGCGCTTACCCGGGTAATCGGACCGGCATAGACCTTCTGTCCGGACTCGGCGTTGTAGGCATAGGCCTGGACGCCGAACTCGTACGTGCGGTAGTTGGTCAAGCCATCCACGACGTGGAAGTGCTGGACGCCGCGGTCCGAACCGTCGGCCGTGAGGAACGTGAGTTCCGTGCCTTCAATGACGCGCGTGACGCCGTTGACTACGTCATACGTAGCAAGCACAACACCGTCCTGGTCGGACGTGCTGGCGTACTGGTACACGACATAGCCTTCGAATACGTAGTCGCGGTCGGCAACGTCCGGAGACAACAGCGGGTCAATCACGCGGTACGAATCCAGGTAGTTGTTGTCCGAAGGATTGTAGCCCCACTCGAGCAATACCTGGTTGCTGTTTTCCGTTACGGAGACACGCGGACCAGCCGGTGGCGACGGCAGCGCGAAATCGATGTCGAACACGGCCTGGGCCAGTACGTCATCGGCCTTCATCTGCGTCACCGAGTTCAGGTGGTTGCTCCCGAAGGAGGTCACGACACCGAACACCATTTCCTGCTCATCATTGGGCTGGATGGTGAAGGGGCCCGTGGACATCACGAACCGACGGTCAGCCGGAGCAATTGCGCTGCCCTGGTTGTCCGAGTTGACTTCACTCCAGAATTCGCCGCTTTCAGGGTCGCCCGGGAACATGAACGAGGTCGGAATGGACGAAAAGTCGCGACCATTGCCACCGAAGGTGAATCGCTGACCATCCTTCCAACGGCCCTGCATGTAGTTGTAGAAGTCAGGGCCCGTTTGCGGGTCACCTGTCACACCACCGCCGTTGTTGTAGTAGGCGAAGGCCGTCATGGACAGGCGCTCGCCCGGGTTGTCAACTACGCCATCGCCATCGTCATCGACTCCGTTGGAATCCACGAGTGGACCCTGGAAGAAGTCGTAGCCGGAGGCAGGTACGTTGGCACCATAAGCACCGTCGTCGTCGTTGTCGGCATTATAAACGAAACCCATACCCAGGGTGGTATCTGAACCGACATAGTCGTCAAATGCCGCGCCGAGGTCAGGATCGGAGAAGATGCCGAGGTACGCGTCCTCGAGCGGAGTCGTACCACGGTAGAACAAGCGGAACTTGTAGAACGTGGTGTTGCCGATGGCTCCTGCCGTGTTGAAGGCAAAGGCCGATCCATGGGCTTCCAGTCCAATAGGAGGAGTATCCGTATTGTTGTGGGAGTTGCCCCGGTCGTTCATGACCCACCAGAGCATCTGGTCGCCCAGGATCTGGGGACGTTCGCCCGCGCCGAGGTTGATTTTCCGGTCCACGCGGCTGGCCAAGGGCTGGTCGAGAAGCTCGATCAGGTTGCCGTCGGCATCCAGGGTCGGAGCACCGAGGCCGGTCGGCCAGTCAGCAAGATCCGGAACGGCAACGCCTGTGCCTTCGTAGGAGACCACGTCTTCCTTGGAGACCTTCCAGATCCGGTCCCACGGAGAACAGTCGGCCGGAGCCGTGCCGTCATCATTGAGGGGACCCGACCAGAATTCCCACGGGCCGTACGTGGTAGCAGCCATGCGCAGCTGACCTGCAACCTGGCCGCCCACCCAGATACCGGAGGCGAAGATGGCGTTGTGGCCACCGCCCTTCGGAATCTCGTAAACGTTGTTTCCACCGGCCCAGAAGAGGCCGCCGTTGTTCATGACAAGCGCCCGGACATTGTTGATGTCCAAGAAACGCTGTGCTGTCGATCGCTCGCAATTGCCGACGTTCTGGGCTTCAGCCGTCTGGCCGAGCAGACCCAGTGTTACCGCGGCAACCAGGAGTGTTATTTTTCTGATGTAGTGCATATTGTTCCGTGCATTTCGGTCAATAAAGGTACTTGAGTTCAGACAGTTGTGAGGAGGTAGGGGCGGACCCTGACGGGTCCGCCCTGCTACGTTCCACACATCAATCAGAAGTCAAGCCGGACACCAACACGCGTCAGGCGTGGGATACCGAAATTACCCAGGTTCCGCGTACGATGGCGGTACAGCTCCTCGGCGACCGGAAGGCTGCCGGACAGGAACGTGGCACCACCTGGCGTGGAGAGGAAACCGTCGTCATCCGGCAATCCTGTGGCGCGCCAGACACCGAACACATTGTCGGCATCAAGCAGGTTCTGGACCCAGATGAATGCGGACAGGTTCGTGCGATCGCCCACGGCGAACTTGCGGTCAATCCGGAGATCGATACGCGTCGTCCACGGGGTGCGGTCGGAGTTGATACCACCGGACGGGATCGGAGCCTTGGACTCGATCACGCTGAAGGGCTCAACCTGGGGCGTGTAAGGAAGACCGGACTTGCCGACTGCAAGCACGTTGACTCCGAAGTTCTCGAGCAGTTTGACACCGCCAACCGTCGGTCCCTGGCCCTTTCCGAGACGGTAGTCCACGGACAGGTTCAGGTTGTGACGCTGGTCGAAATCAAGCGGCGAAATGAAGTTCGGAGGCGTTTCGTTGATCCAGACAATCGTACTGGTCGTCGTTGAGCTTGAACCCGTGCCTTTCGCGAAGGAAAGGGTGTAGTTCGCGTTCAACGAGACATTGTTCGTCCGGCGAAGATCGAAATCGAACTCGAAGCCCTTCACGGTACCGAAGTCCCGGTTCTGGTAGGACGAGTACGGAATCGGCCGTGCCGTGGTAATGTCTTCCAGCTGGATCAGGTTCTTGATCTGACGGAAGAAACCGGAGATCGTGAGTGCGCTCCGCGTGGAGAGACGCTGGCGGAAGCCGAGCTCGTACTCAATCGTCTTCTCCGGCTCCAGGCCGTTGTTGTTGATCCGGCCACTGGTCCGTGACATGCCGGCGAGCGACGTGAAGTTGTTGCTCGACGGACGCTGTGCAACGACACCGTAGCGGGCGAAGAACAGCGCCTGGTCAGTTACCGGGAACGACACACCGATACGCGGCATGACCGTCACCTGCGGTTCGTAGTCGCGGAAGACTTCTTCCGTGACCAGGTTGCCCTTGGACTGCGGCGAGGCACCGGAAAGAAGGATTTCGCCAGCCTGGACAATCTCACCATTGGTGTTGTAGAAATTGCCTTCAAGGTCGCGGAAGCCTTCAACAGCGCCGCTGTTGTAGTACACGGCGAAGTCTTCACCGATGGCACCGGACGCAAGACCTGCCTCACCGGCACGGACAATCGGAAGACGGGAGAACTTGTCGAACAGCACGCGGGTGTTGTTGTCGAACACATCGACGCGGACACCCAGGTTCAACACGATGTCCCGGAATTCGATCTTGTCCTGGACGTAGCCGCCGTAGTAGATCGGCTCATGCGGCGCCACATTGTACGCTGCATCACCGAAATCGGCCGTGTTGTCCGTCACATAGGCATCCAGATTCTCGTCATCCACTTCCTTCGTTCCACGGAAGTTGTATCCGACATAGCCGACGCGGGACTCCAACTGGGTCCACGTCAACTGGTCGTAGGACGTGAATCCGGTTTCACCCGTTGCGAGGCTTTCAGGGCCGTCTGCATCGGCAACGAAGCGGGAAATTGAAAATCCATTGACCTCGTGGTTACGAATGGTTTGTTTTTCGAATTCCCCTCCGAATTCCAGCTGGTGGATGCCGATCTGCGTGGTCGCCATGGCATTCACACGAAGCTGTGTGTTGTGAAAGCGGAAAAGTCTTGATGCTGGCCCCAGACCGCCACTTGGCGAAACGAGCGAGGCGATCGTCTCAGAGTTCGGGAAACTGCCATCATCATAACGGAACTCGTAACGAGGAATCTGCACCGTGAACTCGGTGTCATCAGTCGCATCATCCGGCGTTCCGTGGTCGTCAATACGCGTCTCTGCGTCGAAACGAACGTTCTTGTAACCACGGATGGTTGCATAGGCCTCGTCCTCGAAGTCTCCGTAACGAAGGATGTCGTCGAACGAGTCACCGAAGCGCGGATCGTAGTTCTTGCCCGTGCGGTCGGTATAATCGACCTGCAGCTGGTAGAACGTGGAATTCGACAGATAGTGCGTCCACGTCGTGAAGAACTGGACGTCCGTACGAGGACGAACTTGTACGGGGTCCGGTGCAAATACGGAACTGCGCGTGGACTGCATATCAGTGGTTTCTTCTCCCACGTAACGCCCGCCTACACGGATGCGCACGTTCTCAATGAGGTTGAACGTCAGATTGCCGTTCAGCGCGAGACGGTTGTATCCGGCACCACGCTTGGATTCATCGAGCTTGAAGAGCGCCGGGTCAATGCGACCTGCGGATTCCACCATCTCAGGATTGCTGATAACCGTGCCTTCCGGGGCGCTGATCGTGGTA
Source organism: Rhodothermales bacterium (assembly GCA_040221055.1). Taxonomy (NCBI): domain Bacteria; kingdom Pseudomonadati; phylum Rhodothermota; class Rhodothermia; order Rhodothermales; species Rhodothermales bacterium. Next base: position 15,844 of record JAVJVN010000002.1, read on the forward strand.
CCATCGGAGAACCCGATGACGCCACCGACAGCAACCACGTTGCCGCTATTGTCCACGTACTGCGAACCTACGGTTGCGCCACCCGCCAGAGAGGCGGGTACGGGGATGACAACATCGTTGCCCTCACCGTCCACGCCCAGCAAGGATACCGGGAATGCATCCAACTGGTCCAGCACATCGCGGTCCAGACGGAGTTCACCGACGGCACGTGGAGCACGATCGGTTTCATCCGTATACTCGGCTGCCAGGAAGAAGTTGACCTTCTCGCCTACCAGCGGACCACCGATGGCCATGGAAGCCAGGTTGTAACCGAAGTCGTCAAGGGACTCGGACGTGACACCCTCGAAGGAACCGAAGAACTTCGGTGACCCCGACTTGGTCGTGATGTTGATGATACCGGACATCGCGTCGCCGTAGCGGGCCGAGATGTTACCGATGATCATTTCCTGCTCCTGGACGGCCGACTGCGGAAGTGCAGCAGAACCGACCACCTTGACGCCGTCAATGAAGAAGGTGACCTCACTGCCGCGACCACCGCGGATGTTCAGTGTATTCGATCCTTCCTGGGAAACGACACCGGCCTGGATGGACGCGACCGCAGTCACACCCCGCACAGGCAGGTTAACGATATCCTCGGCGGAAACGATTTTCGGGACACCGATGGCGTCCTTCTGGATAAGTGGACGTTCGTATTCGACAACAATTTCGTCGAGCTCGACACCGGCCCGAAGCGTGAAGTCAATGTCCTGGGCGGTGTAACCCGAAGACACTTCTACGCTTGCGATGACCGACGATGAGTAACCGACGAATGAAGCTTGTACGTCATAGGTACCTACCGGAACACCGATGATGAAATAATTCCCATCGATGTCGGTAATTGTACCCAACTGCGTGCCGACGAGAGCCACGCTGGCACCCGGCAGCGGGTCCCCAGTGTCTCCGTCGATTACGGTGCCTTCGATTTTACCCGTGTTCTGGGCAAAAGCCAAAGCAGGCGCAATCAGCAGCATGAGTACTGTCATGCCCCATTTACGTAACATAAGCTACCTCCTCTAGTGTATGATGTGTGGCTTATAATCATGTGCCACGAGTGGCACAATATGAGTCGCTGGATTCAGCAAGGCCAAAGCAGCCATGTATCGGCCAGCGAGTTTTCTACGGACAGAGGACCAAGCCTCCGGACTGAACGGACAGGGATCAAGCGTAACGCGCCACGTATCCTCTTCACGATCCAACAGGAACTGTCCCGAACGGCATCACCGTTCGTGACAGATTTCAGGTTTCGCTTGAAAGGTGGGGTTGGAAATGCTGTAACAGATGCCCAAATGCCGTTCTGGTCTGGTTGATGTGGTCGTGTCTTCGCTTTCTGAACTTGAATATAGAGGGACGATGAACCTTTGTCAAGGCAAGATGAACAGGGTATTGCGATTTGCAGACCCGGATCCCTACCCCAACAGCTGGTCGAGCCAGTCCATGAGTTCATTCCTGCCCCGTCCGTCATGAGCACTGGTCAGCACCACCGGTCGCTCCATGCCCAACGACAACATGGCCTTGCGGACACGCGATACCGATTTCTGCCGTTCATTCCCGGAAAGTTTGTCGGCCTTGGTCAACACGACCACGTGTTCTGCCGGGCTCTCGCGCAGCAGAATCATGACTTCCTTGTCGAGCGCGGTGGGTTCGTGCCGGGAATCAACCAACTGGAACACCACACGGAGGGTATCGCGTCCCGTCAGATAGGCACCGATCAGTTTTTGCCACGCCGCGCGATGGGCCTTGGACACCTTGGCGTATCCGAAGCCTGGCAGATCGACCACGTAATACGTGTCGTTCACCCGGAAGAAGTTGATCTCCTGCGTCTTGCCGGGCGTGGATGAGGTCCGTGCGAGCGCCTTGCGTTTCAGGAACGCATTGATGAGCGAACTCTTGCCGACATTCGATCGCCCGATGAAGGCAATCTCGGGCAACCCGTCCTCGGGCATGTGCCCGAGCTTCGTGGCGCCCCCGACGAATGTGACCGATTGGATATCCAAAGCGGTCAGAGCGTCCGCTTCACGGTCTCCCCGATGGCTGCCGGATTCAGGACGATGGTGGCGCCGGCGTCTTCCAGCGCTGCGAACTTGTCTTCAGCCGTTCCCTTGCCGCCCGAAATAATGGCGCCGGCATGACCCATCCGGCGCCCGGGAGGCGCGGTCCGTCCGGCAATGAATCCGAAGACGGGCTTGGTCATGTGGTCCTTGATAAAGGCCGCAGCTTCTTCCTCGGCCGTTCCACCGATTTCGCCGATCATCACGACGGCTTCCGTCTCATCATCGGCCTGGAACTTGCGCAGGATATCCACGAATCGGGAGCCGATGACCGGGTCACCCCCAATGCCGACGGCCGTGGACTGGCCCAGTCCCTGCCGGGTCAACTGGTCAACCGCCTCGTAGGTAAGCGTACCGGAGCGCGATACCACGCCAACCGAGCCAGGCTTGAAGATCATGGCCGGCATGATGCCCACCTTGGCCTGACCTGGTGTAAGCACACCTGGGCAGTTCGGACCAATCAGATCCGCGCCGACCTTCTTTATATAATGGTATACCGGAACCATGTCGCGGGGCGGGATGCCTTCCGTAATGCACACGATGGTCTGGATGCCCGCTTGTGCCGCTTCCAGGATGGCATCGGCCGCGAACGGCGGGGGCACGAAAATGATGGATGCGTTGGCCCCTTCCTGCTCGACCGCGTCGGCAACGGTATTGAAGACCGGCCTGTCCAGATGCTGCTGGCCGCCCTTGCCGGGCGTGACGCCACCGACAACGGTCGTACCGAATTCAATCATCTGCTCGGCGTGGAACGTACCCTCTTTTCCGGTGAATCCCTGGACGACGAGCCGGGTGTTCCGGTCAACAAGAATGCTCATGGCGACTGTATGGACAACGTGGACAAAACTGCGGGGCCGGCGAATTCAGGAAATGCCGGTCAAGCCCCCATGTTAACATATGCGCTGCAACCCTTCTGTCAACACCGGGCGAATTCCGGGCGGGATGAGCAAAAACGTGCCGCGCGTCCGGACTCAGTGCTGCGAGTGCTCGGTAGGCCTGGACGGCTCGGTCGGCCGGGGCTGCTCGGTTGACCGCGGCGTCGAATGCGGCGCCTGCTGCGGAGGCTGGATCCGGTTTGGATGGTCATCCACATTGAACTCATTGCTGATTTCGCGCGTGGCGGATTTGAACTCCTTGATACCCTTGCCCAGACCGCGGGCAATCTCGGGAATCCGCTTGGCTCCGAAAATCAGGAGAATGGCAAGAAATATGAGAACCAGTTCGAAAGGACCGAGGCTGCCCATGACGGTAATGGATTGGATGGTGATTTATCCGGATTGATGGAGAACACGGCGCGATCCCGCCTGTTCCATAGTCCCAAAAGAAGCACGACATGACCCGATCCGACATCCTGGCCTGGCCCAAGGCCGAACTCCACTCCCACTTCGACGGTGCCATGCGCCTGGAAACCATGCTGGACCTGGCCCGGAAGCTGGGCCGCATGTCCCTCCTGCCGGCAGATTCGGTGGAAGGGCTCCGCGAGAGCCTCCTGGGCGTGGATACGTCACAGAACCTGGAGGAATACCTGTCCTGGTTCAAGTACACCATCGGTCTCATGCAGGACGCCGCGACCCTGGAGCGCGTGGCATTCGAAATGGCCGAGGACTTTGCCCGGGAAAACGTCCGTTGGCTGGAAGTCCGGTTCGGCCCCATCCTGCACACCGAGGAGGGCCTCTCCCTGGAGCAGGTGCTCGATGCCGTGTTGGCCGGTCTCCGCCGCGCCGAGCTCGAGTACGGCATCCAGTCCGGGATCATTGTCTGCGCGCTCCGCGACCGGTACGTGGACGCATCGGTCCGACAGGCCCAGGCGGCCGTTTCCCGTCGCAAACAGGGCGTTATCGGGTTCGATCTGGCAGGCGGCGAAGCCGGCAACCCGGCAAAACAACACCTGGCCGCGTTCTATCACGCCCGCAATCACCTCCTGAGCCTGACCGTCCATGCCGGCGAGTCCTGGGGGCCCGACTCCATCCGGCAGGCGCTGTTCTACTGTGGGGCCCACCGGATTGGCCACGGGATTACCGCGGTGCAGGATCCCGAGTTGGTGGAATACCTTGCGGCGCATCGGATACCGCTGGAAATCTGCCCCACGAGCAATGTGCAGACCCACGTAGTGGACTCCTACGAAACGCATCCCCTGAAAGACCTGTTGCGAGCGGGCGTACCGGTGTCCATCAATACGGACAGTCGCCTGTTCAGCCATACATCGACGACCGATGAACTCTGGCTGGCGCACACGCGCTGCGGGCTCACGGAACAGGAAACCCGCCAGGTGGCCCGGGCCGCGTTCGACCACGCCTTCTTGCCGTGGGATCGGAAACAGGAGTTGATTGCCGGGCTCGACGACGTATGAGCACAAAAGACGATGTACGGACCGTCCAACCAGCCGGGATGCTGTCCGGAACGGTGGACCTGCCTGCCGACAAATCCATTGCCCACCGGACCGCGCTGCTCTCGGCGCTCGCCGACGGAACATCACGCATTGTGAATTACCCGGCGTCCGAGGATCCGCAGTCCACGCTGTCGTGCCTGCGTCAGCTCGGCGTTCGCGTGGAGCAGGAGGACGAGGCACTCCGGGTGGAGGGTGGTCGCCTTGCCGCGCCCGGCGCCCCGCTGGACTGCGGCAATTCCGGAACAACCATGCGCCTGCTGGCGGGTATCCTGTCCGGACAGCCGTTTCCGTCGGAATTGACGGGCGATGCGTCACTCTCCGCCCGTCCCATGGGACGGGTCATGGCCCCGCTCTCGGAAATGGGGGCCCGGATATCAGCCTCTGACGGGCGCGCCCCCCTCCACATCGCGCCCACCGATGCGCTCCACGGTATTGTATATCGACTGCCGGTGGCCAGCGCGCAGGTCAAATCGGCCGTGCTGCTGGCCGGGTTGTTCGCCGAGGGAGAAACGACCGTCATTGAACCCGTGGCCACGCGGGATCACACCGAACGGATGCTCGGATTGTCGTCGGTGGTCCTGGATGGGGAGCGCCACATTACCGTGGAAGGGGGCATGCGCATTGCACCCCGGCTCTGGACCGTGCCCCGTGATTTTTCCGCGGCCGCCTTCTTCATGGTGGCCGGAAGTATTGTGGAAAGCGGTTTGCTGAGGCTGCCCGGGACCGGGCTGAACCCGACGCGCACGGCCCTCCTGGACGTACTCCGGGCCATGGGTGCGGATATCCGGATTGAAAATGAACGGACGACGGGCGGCGAGCCGATCGGGGACCTGGTGGTGCGCTCCGCTGCGCTGTCCGGGGTGCAGGTTTCCGGGCCGGTCATCGCGAACATGATCGACGAATTGCCGGTGCTTGCGCTGGCCGCCGCTTGCGCGGACGGGGTCTCGGAAATCCGGGGTGCCGGCGAACTCCGGCACAAGGAGACGGACCGGATTGCCGCCGTGGCAGACGGTCTTCGGGCGCTCGGCGCCCGCGTCACCGAACACGAGGATGGTTGGACCATCCAGGGCGGCGGCCGCCTCACGGGTGGCCGGGTAGACGCCTTCGGCGATCACCGGATTGCCATGACCATGGGGGTGGCCGGCCTGGTGGCATCGGGACCGGTGCACGTGCACGGCGCCAGCGTGGCCGCGGTGTCGTTTCCGACGTTCTGGGAAGACCTGGCGCGGATTTCGGGATAAGCTACTCGGGTATCCAGAGGTGACGCTCCAGATCCACCACGCCGTCCTCAATGAAGTGGACCCCCTCTCCCCGCAAGCGTTCTTCCATGACGTGGGGGGTCTCGAAGTGGCGTCGGCCGGTGAGTCCCCCGTTCCGGTTCACCACGCGATGCGCCGGCAACCCGGTACCTGAGGACGCATTGAGCGCCCACCCGACGGCACGCGCGGCTTGCTTCGAGCCCAGGAACGCGGCGATGTGGCCGTAGGTGGTGACGCGTCCATGCGGAATCCGCGCCACCACCTGCCACACACGATCAAAGAAATCCTCGGCCATAGATGTGGATACGGGAGGACTGGAAGGCGGTTGAGGCCTACTGGTTGCCCAGGATGATCGGCAGCCCGTTGCCGCCACTTCCGATGACCACCGTCTTGGCATTCGTGCTGGTGGCCAACTGCTGAGTGGCCTCAATGCCCTTGAACTGAAGGAAGCGGTCCGACAGGCTGGCCGTGATAATCCGCTGGTACTCGGCCTGTCCGGTGGCTTCAATCTGCTTCCGCTCAGCCTCCAGGCGTTCTTTCTGGATGGTGAATTGGTAGCGTTCCGCCTCCTGCTCTTCCTTCAGCTTGTTCTCGATGGCTCCCCGGATTTGCTCGGGCAGGATGATGTCCCGGACCAGCACGGCATCCACGGTCACGTATTCGGACTCGACGGCGTTCCGGACCTGCTCGAAAATGGATTCCTGCAATTCCGTCCGTCGCGTCGAGTACAATTCTTCCGGAGTGTACTGGCCGACAATCTGACGAACGGAGCTGCGAAGCTCCGGCTGCACCAGCTTCCGGAAATAATCGGTGCCATAGGTTACATGGAGGTTGGCCAACTGGTCGGACTTCGGGCGCCAGCGGATGGAGGCGTCCATGCCGATGGAAAGGCCGTTCGACGACAGCGCGTTGATGTCCTCGAGTTGCTCCTGGACGCGCAGGTCATAGCGGATGAGCGTGACCCAGGGTGCATGCAACTGGATGCCTTCACCGTACAGCTTCTCGAGGTCGGTCCCTCCGAAAATGCTGTATTTGACCGCACCTTCCCCGGACGAGATGGAGGTGGTCATGCATCCACCGGCCAGGGCGACAATCATGAGAAAGCCAAAGATGGCTATTCCGAGCCGCGCCGCGGCCCGGCTGACGTTGGGGTATTGGTTCGCTGCCATTTCTTCTGTTGGAGGTTGGGTGTGGGGTATATTGGATGAACAACCGTTTACTTTGCGAACTGTTGCCTCGTGTCACGATTACGCACGCCCGAACTTCCGATCCATTGAAACCGATCGATCGCCTGCATACCGAATTGACGACCCGGTTGGGGCCGGGTCGCGTCCTTCGGGACGTCGTCCTGGCCCCGTACACCACGTTCCGGATAGGCGGTCCGGCCCGGCTGTTCGTGGAAGCGGGCTCGGCGGTCGAACTGGCGGACATCCTGAGGATCGCCCGGACGTCCGCGGTTCCCCATTTCCTGCTGGGACTCGGCGCGAACATTCTGGTGGGCGACGGCGGCTACGACGGACTGGTGGTCCGCAACCGCGCCGCGGCATTCAGCCTGGACGACGGCCAAGGTCCGGAGGCTGGCCTGCTTACGGCTGAAAGCGGGGCCATCGTCTGGCCGGACATCATCCAGGCCACGGTTGCGGCGGGTTGGTCCGGCCTTGAGCATTTTGCGGGCATTCCGTCCACCATCGGCGGCGCATTGTGGCAGAACCTGCACTTCCTGTCGCCGGCCCCGGAGCGGGAGCGGACCATGTTCATCGAGGAAGTGGTGACCGGAGCCCTCCTGCTTGGCGAGGATGGTGTGGAGCGGCATGTGGACCGGGACTGGTTCCGTTTCGGATATGACTGGTCCACCCTGCATGAAACCGACGACATCGTGCTCAGCGCATCCTTCCAACTCCGGAAATCCACACCGGAGCGGATGGATCGGATTGTCCGCGAGAATCTGGCGTGGCGGGCCGAGCGGCATCCGCCGCTCGATACCGAGCCCAGCGCCGGATCCATTTTCCAGAAAATCGAAGGCATTGGCGCGGGCCGCCTGATCGACGAGTGCGGACTGAAGGGCACACGCGTGGGCGGTGCGGAAATCACCACGCGTCACGCCAATATCATGATCAACCGGGGAGGCGCTACGGCACGGGATGTCCGGGAGCTCATAGACCACGTGATTGCAACGGTCGAGGAGCGGACGGGACACGTCCTGACCCCTGAAATCGCCTTTGTGGGGACGTTCACATGATGAACTGGCTGCGCGGATGTTGGGCGGTGTTCCTGAAGGATGCGCGCCTGGAGTGGCGAAACCGGTTCGCCGTGAACCTGCTGTTCATGTTCGTTCTGTCGTCGCTGCTCCTGATTGCGTTCTCTCTGGGACGCGAGGCGGTAGGACCCCGCGTGGAAGTGGCCCTGTTGTGGATGGTCATCCTGTTCTCGGCTGCGCTGGGCCTGGGCCGTTCCTTCGTGGCCGAGGAGGAACAGGGGACCGTGATGTTGCTGCAACTGAACCTGCACGGGAGCCAGGTGCTGGCGGGCAAGATGCTGTTCAACTTCCTGCTGCTCATGGCCGTGAACCTGACGGCCCTCGTCGTCATGCGCTTCCTGCTCACATTGTCCATTGAGGACACGGGCTTGTTGCTGGCCACGCTCGCCCTGGGCTCACTCGGTCTCGCGGCAGCGACAACCATGCTGGCAGCCATCATTGCGCGCGCATCGGCCAGCGGCCCCCTCCTGCCCGTGCTGCTGTTTCCCATGTTGGCCCCCCTCCTGCTGTCGGTGGTGCGGGCCTCCCGGCACGCACTCGAAGGAGGTCTCGGGTGGAGCGCATCGGGAAACGATCTCATAACGCTTGTGGCCTTTGCCGGCGTGGTCACAACGGCCGCCTTCATGCTGTTCGAACACGTGTGGACGGATTAGGAAAAACTTGACTTGTGTAACGGTCTCCGGGCCGGTAAAATACCAGCATCATGTCACGCACGTACAGCATCATTCGTAACGGAGTCTTCGCCTGGCTGACCCTGGTCATCCTGGGTGGATTCCTGCTGAGCATCCCGAAAATCAACATCCTGGAGCACACGGCACGGAACCTGTATTTCCACGTGCCCATGTGGTTCACCATGATGGCCGCTGTGGGGGTGTCGGCGTGGCATTCCGTGCGTTACCTGCAGACCGGGCATCCGCTGCGTGACATCCGGGCCCTCCAGGCCGCGCGGATAGCGACCCTGTTCGGGATCCTGGGTCTGACCACCGGCATCATTTGGGCCCGGTTCACGTGGTACGTGGGCACGAACGTGTGGTGGAATTTCGATCCCAGGCAGACGATGGCCGCCCTCCAGCTGCTCATTTACGGGGCGTATTTCGTCCTCCGGTCGGCCTTCGACGACCCGGTGAAACGCGCCCGGATTTCGGCGGTCTACAATGTTTTTGCGGCCGTGACCGTACCCTTCCTGCTCTACGTGTTGCCCCGCCAGATGGCCAGCCTGCATCCGGGCGCCGACGGAAATCCGGCGTTCTCGGACATCACGGCGCCGGTCATGCGTCTGGTCTTCTATCCGGCCGTCATCGGCTTCATCGGCCTGTTCTGGGTGCTGTACACGCAGCGCGTGCGGGTGGCCGTGCTGAAAAACCGACTCACGGCCGATCCTGAGCTGTAACCCTGCCCGACACCAACCCTGACGCCATGAACGAATCCGATACCCTGCAAGCCGTCCAGTCCACGGCCTATGACAGCATCTGGGCGGCCACGGACATCCCGACCAAACCGCCAACCCCGCTGGAACAAGTCATGCTGTCCGATGACAAGATCCTTGTGGTACTGGCCGTGGTGCTCCTCATCTGGATCGGAATCGTATTCATGATCTGGCGAACGGACCGTCGCATTGCGGAGTTGGAACGGACCGTCGATTCGCACATTGGAAACGAAGAACCCCTTTAAACGGCGGTCCAACGCCCACTGCCCAGCGCCATGAACGTCAAAAGCATTGCAGGATTCGTCCTCATCATCGGCTTCACCTCCCTCCTGCTCATGAATTTCGGCAGTTCCGTGGGAGGATACATGAATTTCGAACAGGCCGAGGCGGCCGACGCCAAGGCCCACGTCGTGGGCATGTGGATTGAACCCGAGGCCGTGCGTTACAATGCGCAGACGAACATTTTCACGTTCCGCATGAAGGACGAAGCAGGCAACGTGCGCACCGTCCGCTATGCGAATCCGAAACCGGCCAATTTCGAGGATGCCGAGCAGGTAGTCATAGAAGGTCGTCCGGGCGAAAATGGCGAGTTCATCGCCGAGACCATTCTGGTCAAGTGCCCGTCGAAGTACAACGACCAGACGGCCCTGCAGACCGCCGGCTAGAAGGCTATTGAAGAAGTGGAGGGCCCCTCGATTGCTTGAACGGCAGGGTTGAGCCCCCTACAAGTACAGCCAATTCGCCAGAAGGAAGAAGATCAGGATGCCCAGGATGTCGTTCGTGGTCGTAATGAACGGCCCGGTGGCGAGGGCCGGATCGATGTTCACGCGATGCAGCAGCAGGGGTACGATGGCCCCGAGCGTGGTGGCCAATACGATGACCAGCAGCAACGCGATGGATGCGGTCATGGCCAGTGTCAGGGCCTGATCTGCAGCAATCGTTTCCAGGAACGGTGCTACCGCGAGGATGACCAGGCCCAGCACGACCGATGCGATGACGCCGTTCAAAAGCGCCACGCCCAGTTCCTTCAGCGCGCGGTGCCCGAAGTCGGAGGCCCATACATCACCTGAAGCCAGTCCCTGCACGGCGATCGTGGAACTCTGGATCCCCGCGTTGCCGGCCGTCGCCATGACGATGGGAATGAAACTGGCCAGGATGGATGCGCGGGCCAGGGAGTCCTCGAAGACCATGATGACGGCCGCGGCCAGGGATGCGCCCACAAGACCGGCCATGAGCCACGGAAGACGGCCACGGACAATGCGGAAGACCGAATCGGTGGGTTCCTCGCTCCGGGCCACACCGGACATGCGCTGCATGTCCTCTTCGGCCTCCTCGCGCAAGACGTCCACGATATCATCGATCGTGATCCGCCCCACCAGACACCCGTCGTGGTCCACGACCGGCATGGAAACCAGGTCATACCGCTCCATGAGCCGGGCCACTTCCTCCTGGTCGACGGACGTCTTCACGGAAATGACTTCCCGCTCCATGACATCTGCAATCCGCGCCCTGGAGGGGGACAACAGCATGCGTTTCAGTGAGACGACACCGACCAGCCGCTCCCGTTCGTCGACGACGAAAATGGCGTAGATGACCCCCACGTTCTCGGCATTCCGGCGGACCTCCTCGGTGGCCTCCGCCACGGTGGCATCCTCGTGCACATACACCAGCTCCGTGGCCATGCGCCCGCCGGCCGTGTCCTCCTCGTATCCGAGCAGTTCCTGGACATCGGCCGCGTATTCCAGCCCGGGAATGACCTGGCTGGCCACGTCGGCAGGGAGGTCGGCGAGCACGTCCACGGCATCGTCCGTGTCCAACTCGTCGAGCATCTCCGTGATGCGCTCGTTGGAGACGTCCTCAAGGAGTCGCGCCCGGTACTCATCGTCCAACTCCGCAAGCACATCGCCTGCCACATCGGCCGGCAACCACTGCAGCAGCATGGACGCATGGTCGTCGTACAGATGCGTCAGCAGGTCCGCCAGATCGGCCGGATGCAGATCCGACACGATGTTCAACACCATGGCGGTCTGCCCTTCCTCGATCAATGTCTCGATGTTCTCGACCAGTTCATTGTCGAGATCGAGACCGGAGGGTATTACGGTATCGCGGGTGGTGTTGGGTTCCATTTCAGGCGGCCATCAGGGGCGGGGAGGCATGCCGTGAAGATACCTCGTCAGGGTCACAAAGTCGCTCGGAGACAGCTCCTCTGCCCGCTTCGAGGCGACGTCCTCCGGCAATTCACGACCCAGGGACCCGGTAAGCGCCTGGAGACTGTTGCGCAACGTCTTGCGTCGTTGGTTGAACGCCGTCCGGACGACCATCCGCAAATGTGCGGTATCCACGTGCAGGGCGGGATCCTGCTCGCCGAAGGTCAAACGGACCACGGCGCTGCGTACATCAGGCTTCGGAAAAAACACGTTCCGGGACACCGGGAAGAGGATTTCAGCCCGTGCCGCCTGTTGGACCGCCACCGACAGGATGCCATACTGCTTGGTGCGCGGTTGGGCAATGAGCCGCTCGGCGACCTCGTACTGCATCATCATCACGGCCTCCTTGACATCCCCATCCGCACCGGCATCCAGGAGATCGAACAAGATAGGTGTGGTGATGTAGTAGGGCAGGTTGCCGATCACATGCAATGGGGCTTCCAATTCCTTCCGGAGCGCCTGCCAATCCACATCCAGGATGTCCATGCGGCGGATGTCGACCGCGGGCCAGAGATCCTCTATGATCTCAGCCGCGCGTTCGTCCACCTCGATGGCCGTCACACGGTCGAAGGCATCGGTCAGGAGACCGGTCAGGGCGCCCGTTCCGGGACCGATCTCCACAACGGGGTCCCCTCGCTTGGCCACGAGGCCGGCCACGATGTTCCGCGCCGTGTTCGGGTCCTGCAGGAAGTTCTGTCCCAGGCGCTTGATGGGTCGGATCATGGCTGTGCCATCCGGTAGGGTGTCTCCAGGTAGTTCCGGGCGCGATCCCGGGATCCACCCCGCTCCGGCAGCTTGAGCACGGCGCGGTAGGCGGTTTCGGCCTCGGCCCGCTGGCCTTGCGCATCCAGGGTCATGGCCGTGCGCAACAGGGCATGGACCTTGAACCAGGAATGTCCGTCATACGGCGCTTCAAGGACCGGGACCTGCTCGAAGTGCACCCGGGCGGCTGGCCAGTTCCGGCGGGTCATCTCGATCCGACCCAGGTAATAGTGGGCTTGGGACAGGACGGCCGGCGGGACGGACGCGAAGGGCGGCGACGGGGCCATGTCGTTGGTGTCAGCACCTTCAACGGGTATCAGCGCCCGGAAAGTCGTCTCCGCCCGGTCCCACTGCCCCCAACGGAACAGGACGCGCCCCAGCATGGCCTGGAACAGCGGGTTTTCGGGATACCACGTGTTCAGCAGGGTGGCGTATTCCAGCGCCCGTTCGTAATCCGGCTCGAAGGCCATGTGGATCTGGAGCAGGAACCAGGCGGCCTCGGCGCGCACGTAGGTCCCGCGTCGGACCACGGTACGGAGCAGTCGCTTGCCATCTTCCTTGTCGCCGTCCGGAAAGAAGAACATGATGGGCCGCACGATCGGATACTGTTCCGGGATGGCCTCGGCAAAATACCGGTACACGCCCTCGCCGAACAGGAGGTCGGCGTTCGAGGTGTCCCGCTGGGCCAGATCAAGGACAAAGTCCAGGGCCCGACGCCCGTCCTGCGCCCCTTTCAGCCACGATTCACGATCGCCGTGCAGACGCCCCCTGAATCCGTGTGCGGCCCCCTGGAAAAAGTCGGCATCGTAGCCATATGTCCGCGACTTGCGGAGTTGCTCCGCCCGATCGATGGTCTCCTGCATGGCGCGGAAGAAGGCCCGATCGTGGGAGTGGTCCTCCACCGTCAGATTCGGCAGGATCTTCCACCATACGATGAGCCCGTCCAGGAACGGCCCTACGGGGTGTCCCGGATGGCGATCCCGGATCCGATCGGCGGCGGCCTCCGCCCGGTCGAACCGCATGTTGTACAGGTCTTCGAGCGCCTGGCTGGCGTCCCGATTCAATTCCGGGTCGGACAGGACGGAGGACGACAACGATCCGGGCGGGTCCGCTTGCTGGGCTGTGGCCGATACTGCCGGCCAGACGAGCCCGAGCAGCAGAATCAGAGGCGTCAACCTCATTGTCAGCGTCAGGCGCAGGAAATTACGCGCGGCGGTCACCCAGTCGACGAACGCCCGAGTACACCAGGCCCACGAACAGGATCTTGGCCAGATCCACCGGGATGAAGCGGAGCCATCCCTTGTCCAGTGACTCGAGCCACGTGGCATGGCCGGCCGCGAAATGCAACCAGGTCACACCCACGGTGAACAGGATGAGCGATGCGACCATGAGCGACACCATGCTGCCGGTGAGTGAATTCCAGCGCTTGGACAGGAATCCGGCCGCTGCGGCGGACAACGGGTAGGCCAACAGATATCCGGCCGATACGGCCGTCATGAGATAGGCCGGACCATATCCCTCCCCGGCGTAGACCGGCAGGACCATTCCGAGCAGCAGATACAAGCCCATGGCGAACAGTCCGTTACGCCAACCCAGAAACAGACCGCTGCCATACACGGCCAGGGTTTGCAACGTAAACGGCACCTCCCACAGGTACAGGCGGAACTGGGCGCCGAGCGCAGCGAGCAGGGCGAACCCCACAATGCCCGCCATCTGGGCCGTAACCGAAGCGGAATCGGCACGGAGCAGGTCGACGGTCGAGACGCGGGACGATTGGAGTCGAAGAGCGGTAATCATGGGTCGGATACAGGTTCGTGCGGGCGATGGCCCGAGGACAGGGAGTTTGCTTCCAAAGATACCACGGCGTTACGTCATGCGCACGTCGCCTTCACGGGGTGTAGTTCAGTCGACTGGACAACCACCGTTCCACGTCCTCCACGGGCATCTGTTTACGGGCCGCATAATCCTCCACTTGATCGCGGGACACTTCACCCACGTTGAAATAGGCGGCCTCGGGATGGGCGAAGTAGATGCCACACACGGACGATGCGGGATGCATGGCCAGGTGCTCGGTCAAGGTGATGCCCGTCCGGCGTTCGACATCCATGATCTGCCAGATGATGGGCTTCTCGGTATGATCCGGTTGCGCCGGGTAACCGGGCGCCGGCCGGATGCCGGCGTATTGTTCACGGATGAGGTCGTCATTCGCCAGCCGGGGCCCCGTTTCATAGCCCCAAACGTCACGCCGGACGTGCTCATGGAGGTATTCGGCATACGCCTCCGCCAACCGGTCGGCAATGGCCTTCAGCAGGATGACGTGATAGTCGTCGTGGTCCGCCTGGAACGCCGCCACCCGCTCGTCCACTCCGTGACCCGCGGTGACGGCGAACAACCCGATGTATCCACTCTCCGGCGCCACCAGATCGGACAGCGCCCGGTTCGGTTTGCCGTCGGCCTTTTCCGATTGCTGGCGCAGCGTATGGAGCCGGGTCTCCCGGCCATCCGGCCCGACGACAACAATGTCATCTCCATCCCGGTGGGCCTCGAAAATCCCGAAGACCGCCGACAGCAGACGATCCGAGTCGGATTCCAGGTCATCCAACAGGCCATTCGCATCGGCCATGAGCTTGCGCGCCTCGCCCCCCTTCTCGGGATGGTCCAGGATGGCGGGGTACTTGCCCCTCATTTCCCACGCCTGGAAGAACGGCGTCCAGTCGATGTAGGACCGGAGGGTCTGTACGGTGACCCCTTCCGGTTCGAAAATGCCCAGCTTCCGGGGCACGGGGTTGGTCGTGGCATCGAACGCGAGTGCCCACGGATTCGCGCGCGCACGGGCCAGCGACAGCCAGTTCGTGTTCCGACGCCGATCGGCGTGCCGCTGGCGCAGCATGGCGTATTTCTCCCGGGCTTCCCCGACGAATGCCGACTTGGTCGCTTCGCCCAGCAGTTGACCGGCCACGGTCACGCTGCGGGATGCATCGAGCACGTGGATGACGGGCGCCCTGTAGGCGGGTTCTATGCGGACGGCCGTATGCATTTCGGAGGTGGTGGCCCCGCCAATGAGCAGCGGCAGCGTCATGCCACGCCGTTGCATTTCGGTGGCCACGGTCACCATTTCGTCGAGGGACGGGGTAATCAGGCCACTGAGGCCGACGAGGTCCACTTCGTGCTCCACGGCCGCGTCCAGGATCCGATCCGTGGGCACCATGACGCCGAGGTCAATCACTTCGTAATTGTTGCACCCGAGGACGACGCCCACGATGTTCTTGCCGATATCGTGCACGTCCCCTTTGACGGTGGCCAGCAGCACCCGCGGACGCCGTCCGGACGTGCCGGCCTTCTCGTTCTCGGCTTCGATGTACGGGATGAGGTAGGCCACAGCCTTCTTCATGACACGGGCGCTCTTGACCACCTGGGGCAGGAACATCTTTCCTGCGCCGAACAGATCACCCACGCGACCCATCCCGGCCATGAGCGGCCCCTCAATGACCTGCAGCGCCGAACCCAATTCCTGTCGGGCTTCCTCGGTATCGTCCTCCACCCACTCCACGAGGCCCTTGACGAGCGCGTGCTCCAGCCGTTTCGACACCGGCTGATCGCGCCATTCCAGCGCGCGGGTATCGTCCTGCGGCCCTTTCTGGACCACCCGATCGGCGAGTTCGACCAACCGCTCCGTGGCATCCTCGCGGCGGTCGAAAAGAACGTCTTCGACCATCTGCAGCAGTTCGGGGTCGATTTCCTCATACACATCCACCTGGCCCGCATTCACGATGCCCATGTCCATGCCGGCCTGGACCGCATGGTACAGGAACGCCGTATGCATGGCCTCGCGGACGCGATCGTTGCCACGGAAGGAAAAGGACAGGTTCGATACGCCCCCGGACACCCGGGTGCCGGGCAGTTCGGCCTTTATCCACCTGACGGTCTCCAGGAAGTCGATGGAGTAGCGTCGGTGCTCCTCGATTCCCGTGGCAATCGCAAAGATATTGGGATCGAAAATGATGTCTTCGGGCGGGAATCCGACCTCTTTGGTCAGGATGTCATAGGCCCGCCGGCAGATGGACGTACGCCGCTCCACGGTATCGGCCTGGCCGTCCTCGTCGAACGCCATGACGATGACGGCTGCCCCGTAGGCTCGGGCCAGACGGGCCTGCTCACGGAAGGCATCCTCCCCCTCCTTCATGCTTATGGAGTTCACGACGCTCTTCCCTTGGACGCATTTCAAGCCGGCCTCGATCACACTCCATTTCGACGAATCGATGACCACAGGCACCCGGGAAATGTCGGGCTCGGCGGCAATCAGGTTCAGGAACGTGGTCATGGCGGCGACGCCATCCAGCATCCCCTCATCCATGTTCACGTCTATCATCTGCGCGCCGGCTTCCACCTGCTGCATGGCGACCGATACGGCCTCCTCGTAGTTGCCCTCCAGGATGAGTTTCGCGAAGCGGCGCGAACCGGTCACGTTCGTGCGTTCACCGATGTTCACGAAATTCAGGTCCTTGCGGAATTCCAGCGGCTCGAGACCGGAAAGCCGGAGCGTCCGGTGCGGCTCCGGTATGGAGCGCGGTGTGGAGGCATGCGCGACCTCGGCCATGGCCCGGATGTGGTCCGGCGTCGTGCCGCAGCATCCCCCCACGATGTTCAGGAATCCGGCATCGGCATATTGACGGACCTGCTCGGCCATGAACGCCGGCGACTCGTCGTACTCCCCGAACGCATTCGGGAGACCCGCATTCGGGTACAGACTGGTATGCACGGGCGCTATCCGCGACAGCGTCTCGATGTAGGGCCGCATCTGGGCCGATCCGAGGGCACAGTTCAGGCCGACCGAGAGCAATTCGGGCGTGTGGGCAATGGAAATCCAGAAGGCCTCGGTGGATTGACCGGAGAGGGTGCGCCCGCTCTGGTCCACGATGGTCCCGGAAATCATGACCGGAAGCCGGGTGCCGCGCCGCTCGAACACCTGGCGGATGGCGAAAATGGCGGCCTTTGCGTTCAGGGTATCGAAGACGGTCTCGACCAGCAGCATATCCACTCCGCCGTCCATGAGGCCCTCGATCTGGTCCGCATAGGCGGCAGCCACCTGGTCAAAGGTCTTCGCCCGGAATCCGGGATCGGACACGTCCGGAGACAACGACAGGGACACATTGGTGGGCCCGATGGCCCCGGCCACGAAGCGGGGGCGGTCCGTGGACCAATTTTCGGCGGCCCGCCGGGCGACGCGTGCGGCGTGCTCGTTGATGGTGCGGGCGTGGGCCTGCAGACCGTAATCGGCCTGGGAAATGGCATTCGCGGAGAACGTGTTCGTCTCAATGATGTCCGATCCCGCCTCCAGATACCGTTCGTGCAGGCCCTGGATGAGATCCGGGCACGTCCAGGACAACAGGTCGTTGTTGCCACTCAGAGCCTGGTCGTGGTCCTTCAGGTGTACCCCCCGGAAATCGGCCTCAGTGGGCTTCTCCTGTTGGATGAGGGTCCCCATGGCCCCGTCCAGGACAAGAATGTGCTTCTTCAGGGCGTCGCGGAGCAGGGCGGTACGATCGGACATGGTGGGATGTCAGGCGGGCAGGGTGTTCGGAAGGTCAGTCGACATTCTGGTCGGCACGATGGTACGCTCCGGCCGGGTCAGGTTTCCAGAAAGGCCATGACAAGTTCCCCGAAGGCCTCCGGCTCCTCGGCGTGCAACCAGTGTCCGGCGTCTGGCAGGACCTCCAGTTCGGCGTGCGGAAACAGGCGATGGATGGCCGGAAGGTCCTCCCGTGAGATGTAGGACGACCGACCACCGGCGATGAACAGCGTCGGGCCGTCAAAGGGCTGGAAGGACATCGATCCGCCACGCAGATGGTCGTAGGCCGCGCGGATGACGGGCAGGTTCATTTTCCACCGGTAGGCCTGGCCATCGCGATCCAGGTTCTTCATGAGGAATTGCCGGATGGCCGCATCGGGAATCCATTCGCCGAGCGCGGCGTCGATGGCGTCGCGGTCCTGATGGGCGGACGGATCCACACTCGAGAGCGCCTCGAGGATGGTATCGTGGGCCGGTGGATAGGTCTTCGGGGCAATGTCGGCCACTACCAGACGGTCCACCCGATCGGCGTGGGAAAGCGCCAGTTCCATGGCCACCTTGCCCCCCATGGAATGCCCCAGTACGTGAGCCTTGGAGATGTCCAGCCGGTCCATGAGTTCGACGACGTCCGCCGCCATGGCCTCGTAGGTCATTTCGTCGGAATGCGGACTTCGGCCGTGGTTCCTTAGGTCCACGGCCAACGTGCGATGTACGGTCCCGAAGGTATTGCGCGACAGGGTGCGCCAATTTCCGCTGGCGCCGAACAGGCCGTGCAGGATGATGAGGGGAGAGGGGCCTGAGCCGGTTTCCTGGTAGTACAGTTCCATGCCCGGAAGATACGGCGACGCGGAACGCCCGGCTGTCAGGATTCCCAGGGCCTAATTCTTACCCGTGCAGCAGCCCTTGCCGATGGCCAGCCAGATTCCGACGCCAATGAGCCCCCACGTCATGACGGAACCCAGACCGAACAATGAGAACGAAAGCAACCCGTCGCTGAGGGCCATGAACAAGGCCACGATGGCGATGACGAGGAAGATTTTCTGGTTGTCGCGCATGGCCGGGGTCCGATTGGTTCGTGCCCCCCTCCTACGGATGCGTGCGCCCGAGTGTTACGGCCAACGCGGTCAAGCCGGCAAGCGTCCATTTCGCCTGGCCTTCCGGTGGAGGGGGTTCCGGAAAGATCCGGTCAGGCACCATGAATGCGGGGAGCTCGGCGGTGAGGGCATTCCGGAGTCCCGCTTCATCGAATGCCGTGGACACCACGAACGCCACGGGTCGCTCGCCCCACGTAGGGTCCGGGACGCCGACCACCCGCGCCCGGTGCACGTCCGGCAGGTGCTCCAGGGCCGCCTCAATGGCCGCCAGCGACACGTTCTCCCCACCCGATATCAGCGTCCGGTCCAATCGTCCCGTGACCACCAGGCGGCCACCAGGCCCCGTTTCGCCCTTGTCTGACGTCCGGATCCAGTCCGCGAACGGCGTTTTCACGAAAATACGCCCGTCTCCACCGCCCGCATCCACGCGCACGTCGTATCCGTCCAGGGGCGTCCCGGCATGCACCCGGGACGGTTGTCCGTCGGGTCCGGAGCGCAGGGCTTCAACCTCGGTCGTCGTCCAGATGTCCGAACAGGTCACGGTCGATGCGGTCTCCGTCATGCCGTAGGTGGTCCGGACGGGAAACCCCATGCGGACGGCTTCTTCCAGGAGATGCGTCGCGAGCGCGCCACCGCCTACCATGATCGATTTCATTCCTTCCGGCGCCCGCCGATGCGCCGCGACCAACCGGGCCAACTGCACCTCCACCAGCGACAGGTGGGTCACATGATCGCAGACCACCGGGGCGTCCGGTACCGGAATGCACAGGGTGGCCCCGGCCTCGGCGCATCGGACGGGAATCGCGAGGCCGCCCACATGATGGGGCTGCAGGGTCCAGGCCCATGTATGGCCTGGCCCGAATGCCACCCGGTGGTTCACGGCACGGGCACTCTGCCGAAAGGCACCCCAGGCGTGATCCACGAAATGGGGGGCACCGGTGGATCCCGACGTCCCCATGAGCACGTGACCCTCGGGGCCGATGGTGGTTACCGTGCCCAGGATGCCCCCCTCAACGGGGCTCCCCGCCAGCGCACCGGCATCCAACACCTTGCCCGATGCCCTTGGATCGGCCGGATGCAGAATACAGCCGCGCCGCATGGCTGCGAACAGCACGACCAGGAATTCGGGCGTCCGTTCCGCCCGGACGTCCATGCGGACGTCCGGGCGGAACGCCGGATGCCGGCAGGCCTGCTCTATCCGGGCGTCGAGCTCGGCCCACGTCACGGTCGTGCCCTCCTCCGTCCGGACCGCGGTCCCCTGCGGATGGCGTCGGGCAGCCGTATGGACCGGGCACACGGATACGGGGGATTCAAAGGCAGATATTCCGGCCACGGAAAGGACCGTCTCCCGCAACCGCTTACAGGCCGGCCCCGGAACCAGGTCGCGGGCCAACCATGCGTGGGTGCCGAATCCGGCCGGTTCGTCCGACAGCGCGGCGGCCACGTGCACGAGATCGGCCATCCCGATGCCGCTCTCGAACGCGGACGAGAATACCACCCGCTTTCCGGTCGACCTGGCGTGCCGGACATCTTCTGTCAATCGGGCCCAGGATCCATGCAGGGAAGGTTTGAAGACTTGCACGTTCGCCCGCAACCGGGCCCGGGGCGCGTGGCGTACCGACGCGTCTGGATCCCGGAGTGACTCGTCCGCGGCCAGCGGGATGCCGAGGTCGTCGGCAATGTCGGCCAGGGCGTCCCAGTCGGCGTCGTCGGCCAGCGGCTCCTCCAGGAAGTCGATCCGGCCAGGAATGGCGGACAGTCCCTCCAGGAAGCGTTGGGCCCGGGCCAGCGTCCATGCACCATTCGCGTCGAGCCGAAAGCGTGCATCCGGATTCGACCGGGCGAAGGTCCGGATCCGGTCCAGATCCTCGTCGATGGTGCCGGATCCCACTTTCAGTTTGGCCAAACCGGGAATTGCGTCCGGATCGGAAGCAGAAGAACCCGTGGGGTCGGACACCAGGGCACTCAGCGTCGCGGTCCGGACCGTGGCGGTCGCCTCACCGCCGAGGTGGACGACGAGCGGCACGCCGGCGTCCCGCGCCTGGACTTTCAGGGCCAGAAGGTCCGCGGCCCAGGCCAGCGACGGGGGCAGGTCCAGCGTCCGGCAGATGGCGGGGTCCAGCAGGTCGGGAAGGCTGCCCTGGAGCGCATCCAAGGCCGCAGGCAGCGCGCGGAGCGCATCATCCAGGGTATCGACCCCATATCCGTCCAGCGGGGCGGCCTCGCTCCATACCGGGCCGTGGGGGGTATCTGCAGAGAGCAGGATTCCCTGGCGGGTGGCCACGGTATGCCGACCCGTCCGCACCGGCTCGCGGAACGGCAATTCGTACCGGAACGCGTGGACGCGGTACGTCACATCAACCACCCCAGCGAAAACAGGCCGCAGTACAGGAACAGGTTGCGCGCCGTCTGGCCCAAAAGCGGGTTCATTTGGGCCAGCGCGTGGTCCGGGACCGAGCGGACGGCCCGCCATGTGGAAACCATTGGAATCCCCGCCAGCAGCGTGGGCAGCACGGCCGTGGGCGCCAGTGCCGCGAGCCACAACCCCACCGGTACGGCCAGCGCGAGCAGCAGCAATGCGGCATACAGGTGCTGGCTGCGCTGCCGCCCCATGCGGACCACCAGCGTCCGTTTTCCGGCGGCCCGGTCCTGTTCCCGATCACGCAGGTTGTTGACCAGCAGGATGGCGACCGACAACGCGCCGGGACCCAGGCCGGCCCATACGGCTTCGGGAAGCCACGTCAAGCCCTGGACGTACACGGTGCCGGCCACGGCAATCGGGCCGAAGAACACGAACACGAACGCATCGGCCACGCCGAGCCAGGCCAGGGAGTATCGTCCGCCGGTGTAAGCGAGTCCGGAAAGGACCGATGCGGTCCCGATGGCCACGATGGGCCACCCGCCGCGGATCATCAGGTACATTCCCGCAGCCACCGCGAAGCCGAACGTGACGTACGTGGCCGTCCGCATGGCCCGGGGGGCAATCAATCCGGAGGCGACCAGGCGACGCGGCCCCAGGCGGTCCTCACCGTCCGCGCCTTTCTCGAAGTCGGCGACGTCGTTGTGGAAATTCGTGGCAATCTGGATGCAGAGCGCGGCCAGCAGGGCCAGCGTGGCCGCAAGGGCGTGGAACAGCTCCGCATGGACGGCAATGGCGACGCCGAGGACCACCGGAGCGGCGGCCGCCGGAAGGGTTTTCGGCCGGGCCGCCTCCAACCAGTGGGCCAGTGTGGGGACACCGGCCGGGTTCACGGCCGGTACGGGAATTTTCCGAAATCCGGTGGACGTTTCTCGTTGAACGCGTTGCGTCCTTCCTGGCCTTCCTCGGTCTGGTAGAACAGCAGCGTGGCGTTCCCGGCCAGTTCCTGCAAGCCTGCCTGGCCGTCACAATCGGCGTTCAGACCGGCCTTCAGGCACCGGATGGCCATCTGGCTGTTGGCCAGGATTTCGCGGCACCACGTGACGGTCTCCTCCTCCAGCTTGTCGAGGGGCACGACCGTGTTCACAAGGCCCATCTGGAGCGCCTGTTGCGCATCGTACGGGCGACACAGGAACCAGATTTCGCGGGCCTTCTTCTGCCCCACGATGCGGGCCAGATAGCTCGCCCCGTATCCCCCGTCGAACGAACCCACACGCGGGCCCGTTTGCATGAATTTGGCGTTCTCAGCGGCGATCGTGAGGTCGCACATGACATGCAGCACGTGACCACCGCCTACGGCCCAGCCGGCCACCATGGCGATGACGGGTTTAGGGCACGTCCGGATTTCGCGCTGGAAGTCGAGCACATTCAGGCGCATGACCCCGGTCCCCTCTTCCACATAGCCCGAATCGCCGCGGATTTTCTGGTCGCCGCCCGAACAGAAGGCGTCGGGGCCTTCACCGGTCAGGATGATGACGCCAATGCGGTGGTCATCGCGGGCATCCTGCAGGGCCTGCCGCATTTCCGAGACGGTCTGGGGGCGGAAGGCGTTCCGGACGTGGGGCCGGTTGATGGTGATCTTGGCCATCCCCTCGGCCTTCTCGAAACGGATATCGGTATAGCTGCCGGCGGATTGCCAATTCACTGCGGACATGGAGTATTCGAATGGGCTTGTTGAAGCAAGGAACAGACAGTGTCAAGATACGCTTCGGGCGCATCGCGGTGGACCGTGTGGCCCGCGTCGTCAACGACCATGACCCGCTCCCGCTCCTCGCCGCGGAACACTTCGTGGGCGATTTCCACATATTTTCGATCCCGGGCACCGCAGATGTATCCGGTGACCCGCTCCAGGGCCAGGGTCGACCAATCCGGCTGTATGCCCGTGGAAAACGCCATCATGGCCCGGGCCAGCATGGCCGGGTCCTGATCCAGCCGGGCGGCAATGCGCTGTTCGGTGTCGAGGGGCGGATCGCCATCGGGTGCGAAGACGTCGCTCCGGTACCACGATTCCAGGAAGGCCCGGAACGCGGTCGTGGTATGGCACGACGCCAATACGCGGGAGGCCTTCCGGTCGGCCGCCAGGCGATGGGCGCGGCGGCGGATGTCCGGAATGCCCGGGTGGGCGGACTCCAGGATGAGGTGTCCTACGGCTTCCGGATGCCGGGCGGTCAACGCGAGTGCCACGCGTCCACCCAGGGAGTACCCCACCAGATCGAACGGGGTACCTTCCACGGATTCAAGCACGGCGTCGGCCGCGCGTTCCAGCGACTCGGGCCAGACCTGTCGCGATTCGGCATGACCGGGCAGGTCCGGACACAGGACGGTTCGACCGGTGCGCTCGGCCAGGCGTTCCGCAACGGTCCCGAGATCCCGACCCGAACCCATGAAGCCGTGCAGCCATACAATGGGGCCGGTGGCGGGGGGCGTTCCGGGGTCGGGCGGCAGCGTTCGATGGACGGCAAGGTGACTCATGGCAGAGGGATCTCCGCCCGGAGGCTCGCCTGGAGGCCTGCCAACGCGTCGCTCTGGGCCCGGGCCGTTTCCGTCCGGTCGGTCGTGACTTCAATCAGGACACCTTTCGATGCCGTTCGCGCGTGTTCCAGCGCTTGGATGAGTTCAGGCATCGTTTTCGGGTTGTACCAGGCAAGATCGAAAAGGTCGGCTGCGGCGCGGAAGGTCCGTCCGTGCGGCGTCCCGAACCAGGGTTCGAAGACATCTTCCTCCCGGGCAATCGGCAGCAAGGAGAAAATGCCCCCGCCGTCGTTGTTGACGACCAGGATGGTGAGGTTGTCGGCCAGGGCCAACGAATTCAGGTCGTGCAGGAGGGCCAGGTCTCCCAGGATGACCGATGCACGCGTGTGCGATGCGACCGCTGCACCGGCCGCGGTCGCAATGGTCCCGTCTATGCCCGATGCGCCGCGATTGCACACCACCCACCGGCGCGGTACGGATCCGTCCGAGAACGTGTCGGCGTGCCGGATGGTATTGCTGCTCGCCAGGATGAGTGGCGTGTCGGGTGGAAACCGTCGCACGGCCTCCCGCACGACAGCCTGTTCCGAGAGTGTGTCCGGATGTCCGAGCGACCGGGACATCCAGTCCGCGGCCACCTCGTCCAAGCGGACCCAGGTCTGGGACCAGTCCGCCGGGGCCTTCGTGTACGGGAGCAGTTGGCCCAGGAGGTCCAGGGCGTCGCCGGGGCGAATGTGGATCCGGTATCGGGTTTGATGGTCGGGATCGAGTCGCCCTCGGCTGTCGTCCAGCACGACCGTGACGGCTTGGGCGTCCTTGAGGAAGGATTTCAGGCGCTTGGAGACCGGGGGCCGGCCGACCTGGATGACCAGATCCGGCGCCAACTGAGGCCACCGCTCCCGATCCCGGAGCAGGGCATCGTAGTGCGTGATGAACGGACGCGCCCCGTCGGCGTCCCCCGGGCCGGGATGTCGGAACTGGGAGGCGACATCCGGCAATACAGGTACGTTCCCGGAAGCCCACGCCGCGCTCCATTCCGTGAACGGGCGGACGGGCATGCGGCCAAGCACGACCAGGGGGCGTCTGGCGGCGGCAATGAGCTCCGCAAGCGTTCGTTCGGCGTCGGAGATCACGCCGGTAACTGGGCCAGAGCCGGAGCCGGACAATTGTCGCGTGTAGGGTGCTCCGGATTCCCACCACGCGTTCAGGTGGGTCGGAATGGGCGGGTGGGGCTGGCCTGCTGCAGACGCAATGTGGAGCGGCTCCCGGAACATGGCGTTCACGTGGACGGGCCCCTCGGCCGAGCGCCATACCGCGTGCGACACCGTCGTCAGCACGAAGGCAGGATTGATGTCTGCCGTGGGAACCGGAAGATCGGTCTCCCACGCCACGTGGGGACTGAATATTCCCGTCTGGCGGATGGTCTGGTTGGCGCCGGCATCCCGGAGTTCAGGCGGGCGATCGGCGGTCAACAAAATCATGGGCACCTGCTCCAGTGCGGCTTCCACGACGGCGGGGTAGCCGTTGGCCAGTGCCGTCCCGGACGTGGTTACCCAGGCAGCGGCCCGACCTGCCATCCGCCCGTACCCGAGGGCCTGGAAGGCCGTTCCCCGTTCATCCACATGCATGTGCAGTACGGCTTTCGGGTTCCGCGCAGCGGCCAGGATGAGCGGTGTGGAGCGGGATCCCGGGGCCGCGAAGAAGTGGCTGACGCCGTGCCGAACCAATTCTTCCACGATCAGGAACGCCCACAATTCGGCCGCTCGGGCCGTGGCGTCCGGCACGGAAGCAGCATCCGGTCCCGGCGCCGGCGGATTATGTGGGGTTTCGTACGGCAAGGCCCAGAATGCGGGTGAAGTCGGTGATTTTCTGTTCGATCTCAAGCCACTCGGCCCCGGGTTCCGATCCAGCCACGATTCCAGCCCCTGAATACAGGGTCAGCCCTGAATCCTGCACCACGCCGCATCGCAACGCCACGGCGAATTCGGCCGAATCCCGCCCCACCCATCCAATGGGACCCGCATACCAACCGCGATCGAAATCCTCCAGCAGGTCAATCACGTCCAGGGCATCTGCCGTAGGTGCACCGCCCACCGCGGGCGTCGGATGCAACGCGCCCAACAGATCGAAATCCGAAACCGTTTGATGCAAGGTCCCTGAAAGCCGGGAGTACAGATGACGCCCGCCGGCCAGTTTCATTTCCGATGCGACCTCGTCCACCGTTACGGCATCACAGAACCGGCGCAAGGTCTGTCGGATGCTCTCCCGGACATAGGCATGCTCGCGTTGATCCTTCTCGCTGGCAAACAGCGATGCCAGATACGCCTCGTCATCCTGGGAGGTCTCTCCCCGCGGACGCGTTCCGGCCACGGCCTCCGAGAACACTTCCCTGCCCCGCCGGAAGAACAACCGCTCGGGCGTCGCGCCCACGAAGCGGGCGCCCGTCTCCGATTCGAACAGGAAGTGGAAACAGTTCGGTGTGGCCTGCTGCAGGACGTTCAGCAGGGCAAGCGCATCGGGCTTTTCGGGAAAGGTGAAGTCCACCCGGCGGGCGAGGACCACCTTCTGGAGCACATCCCGTGAGAAGGCATCGAGCGCCCATCGGATTTGTGTGCGCCAGCCGTCGAACGGAGGATTGTCCTTCCGTTCCGTGGGCATGGGGACTTCGCTTGGCCAGGATGCGTCCGGCACGGTCATCCGGTTGATCTCATCCAGGATATCCGACAACCGGTCGGCATCTTCCGGCAACACGAGGTTGCAGCAAAGCACCGTTCCGGAACTGCGTTGATGCAGTTCGAACCGGGGCAGCACGAAGCGATACGCCGGAAAACCGAACCAATCCTTGTCGGCATGCCGCTCGGAGTCGAACCGGCTGCCCCCGTAGAACCGCAATCCGGCTCCTGGGCGCTGCAGGATGTCATCCAGTCGTGCCCCCAGGGCCCGCCAATCCGGTGACTGGGTACCTTCCATGATGACGGCAGCCCCGGCTGTGGCCACGCGGGAGTCCGCATGCCGGCCGCGCCAATACATCCGTTCGCCGGATTGGCGACCCATCCATGCGAACGGGCATCGGGCCTGGACCGGAACCTCAACGCGCACGAGTCGGCGCTCGCCGGGCTCCCATGCCGCGAGTTGACGCTCCACTCCGCTCCTCAGGCGCTCGGCCGTTCGATGTGTGTCTGTAGGTGGGGACTGGATAGCGGGCTGACGGGCTGTGTTCGGCGGCAATATACGGGTCATCCGGACATTCGATTCATCCCCGTATTCGATTCATCCGGGCATTCATATCCGGGCATCCGGCCATGATCATGACGTTTTCCCGCCGCCCGTCCCGGCGTTCTTGCGGTAATTCCAGATCTCCAGCATACGGCGCTCCATCTTGTCCACTTCACCCGTATTCCGGCCCATCTTCATGGCGTACCGGATAATCAGGTTGCGCAGGGTGCGGTCGGGCGCTGGCAGGGTTCGTGCCATGCCGGGCGCAACCCGGACGAGGGGGCGCACCAGCCGGTCCACCAGGCCCCACCGGAGCAGGATGAACCCTGCCAGACCGGCGCCCACGGCGCCGAGGCGCCCGCCCGGGGCGAGTGCGCTGAGCACCCCAACGTAGGCCAACCCCTGGAGCAAGGGCGATCCCGACCAGCGGACCAGGCGGGCGCCGCCCGGCCGCACCAGGAGCGGCCCCCAGATGGACAGGAAAACATGGGTCGCCAGCGCGGCCAGCGCGGCCTGGAGGGGTGAGGAGACCACGAGCGATACCAGCAACACCCAAACCGCCGCATGGGCAGGGAACCGCGTCCATGCCGATGCCTCCGATACCAACCGGTCAACGCCGGTCCGTTCGACTACATCGGGCGCAAAATCCCGGAGTCCATCCACCGTGGTGTGGAACCAGATTCCGTCAGCCGTGAACAGGCCGTGGGGCGTCTCCACGAACTCAGCCATCAGTCATTCACCTGGACATCGTAGTAGCGAAGTCCCAACGGTTCCCAGCGGGGCTGCACGACCAACAGCCCGGGCGGGGTGTGCAAGGTCGGGAAAACCAATCCCGTCACATCCGTACGGACGGATACATACGGGACGCTCAGATACAGATCGGTCGTTTCCAGGGCCTGATCGAATTGCTCAACGGGAATCTGGTACGTGAGCCGTACACGGGACGGATCGAGGGACACATCCTGACCCGGGGGGATATCGGTCACCCGTACATCCACCATCCTGGTGGCCTCCGTGAATTCCAACACATCCGCGGCATACCGGATGTACGACGCATCGAATGCCAACAACCCCTTCAGACTGTCCGTCAGGGCCAGTTGGACGTTCACGGTATCGGAAACACCCCCGATGGTCCGGCGGGCGGTCGGCCAGGACCGGATGCCACGGACGATGGAAGAGGCCCCGGAAACCGTAATCGAGTCCGGCCGGACCCGCACAGGAGGAATGACCCGATAGCCGGGCTGCAACTGCAATTCCACACGCGGTTCGACCGGCACGCGCCGCCATTCGACGGGTTCGGTGGTCAGCATGACCGTTCTCGGCATGACGGACTGCAGCGCCACACTCTTGACCGCTTCCTGAGCCGCCGGTTGGAGATCTATGAGATCACCCGTCACCGCAATCGGAATGGTGGGTCGATTGTAATACAGGCTCAGCAACTGAACCCCTTCCCCCTCTACCTGGACCCGGACCGTGGACGGCGGCAGCGAGGTCAACGCCGTCCCGTCGGGCACAGCCTGGATTTCCGTGGGCAATTCCAGGACCTGCATATAGGTTTCCTGGAGCGAGAAGACGAACCAGAGCAGGCACGCTGCCAGAATGCAGAGCGTAATGACCAGTCCCCGTCGCTGCGGACCCGAGTCGTTCAGGCGCGCGGACGGCTGCGGCTCGAACAACGAGCGCAACCGGTCGGTCAATGCCGAAAATGGGGATTCCACAGATTTAAAGCCCTCTAACCTGCCCGGGATCCAAGTGCCTTCAGCAGTTCCGCCTTGTTGGCGCGCGCGATCTCCCGTCCCTGTATGGGCAGGTTTTCCACGGTCCGGGCCAGCGCACGCAATTCCCGGACGGTCATGTCTTCAAGGTCCGGCGTACGCGTTCCCGTCTGCATCTCCATGGTCTCACGCGCCGGACGCGCAATCACATGGCTGGAAATGACTTCACCCACCCGCGCGGCTGCGGCCCGACCGGCATCGACGGCAGACTGGACTGCTGCGGTATCTCCTTCGACCAGCACCGTAATCATCGCCGCTTCCGTCCGCT
The DNA here is from genome assembly GCA_040221055.1 of Rhodothermales bacterium. Taxonomy (NCBI): domain Bacteria; kingdom Pseudomonadati; phylum Rhodothermota; class Rhodothermia; order Rhodothermales; species Rhodothermales bacterium. Next base: position 45,041 of record JAVJVN010000002.1, read on the forward strand.
CCATACCGACCAGCTCGACGCTTGCCGCCTTGAGCATGGCATCGGCGGCCTCGTAGGCTGCTACGAGCCCACGGGTCTCCACGAATCCGAGCGCAGCGCCGACCGACACGTCAGGAATCCAGACCGTGCGGAAGGATGGCTTCCACATCGTTGTGCGGACGCGGAATGACGTGTACCGAAATCAACTCGCCCACCCGCTCGGCAGCGGCCGCTCCGGCATCGGTGGCGGCCTTTACGGCACCCACGTCCCCACGAACCATGACGGTCACATATCCGCCGCCGATCTTCTCTTTTCCGACCAGATTGACCCGCGCTGCCTTGACCATTGCATCGGCCGCCTCGATGGCACCGACGAGGCCCCGCGTCTCAATCATTCCGAGGGCAATTCCGTAATCTTCTGACATTGCGCGTATGGGTTGTAAGGATGGGTCGCGCCAATATAGATGCGTTCCCAGCCTTTGTCAAAGGGGTGGCGTCAAAGGGTCAGGGGTGCCAACCGCCCATAGGCAGCGACGAGGTCCTGTGATGTCGCATCCCAGTTCCACCGTGCGTGCACGGCCGAATGACCGCTCTCGCCCATCCTGTGGCGCTGACCGGGATCCCGCAACAGCGACACCAACCGATCCGCCAGTTCGGTCGACTGCCCGGACGTATAGGTCACACCGGCCCCTGAATCCTCCAGGATACGAACGAGCGGACGGCAATCGGACGCCACGACCGGAAGCCGCATGTGCATGTAGTGGAACAACTTATGGGGTATGGTATGGTCCGTATGAACACTCCGCACATGCGGAATGAGTCCGATGTCTGCGACCGCCATGTAGGATTTCACCCGCTCCTGTGGCTGCCAACCGGGAAAAAGCACGGCGTCGCCCAACCCCAGCGCAGCGCATCGGTCGGCGAGTTCCAGACGGGTCGCGCCGTCCCCCACCAGGACCAGTCGCGCATCCGGGACGGCCGCCAGCACCTGCGGCATCGCATCGATCACCTCTTCCAGGCCCCGATGCCGATCCATTCCTCCCGTATAGAGCATGACCGGGCCAGCGCCCTGGATATCCGGAACGGGTCCCACAGGCCAGGAATCGAATGAGTCGAGCCGGATCGTGTTCGGCACCACGGTCATGTGGTCGGCCGGAACGCCGCGGTCCTGCAGGCGCTCTGCCATCTCCTCGATGACGACCACCAGGTGATCCACGGCGCGTGACCACCGGTCTTCGAGCACCTGCCACCGCCCGGGCCGGACCACCCACTTGCCGGGTGCCCGCGTGCTCCACGCATAGGAACGCAGGGCATCCACCCAGTTCTCGTGCATGTCGCCGACCACCTTCAGGCCCAGGCGACGGCCGCTCCAGAGCGCCGGCCCGAACAGGTACAGGTCGTGGGCATGGAGCACCGTGACGGGATGGTTACGGTGGATGCGCTTCACCTGCAAGTGGACGAACAGGTGCAACAACGGGACAGTGCCGGCGAGTCCACGCATCTTGTTGCGCAGTTGCCCGGGGATGCGCGCGCGTACGATCCGGACCGGACCGAGGGTGTCCTCCGCCGGCCGGGTATCGGGGGCCATGGACAGGACGGTAACCTCATATCCGGCCGCAGCCAGCGTCCGGGCTTCATTCTCCACCCGCAGATCGGGTGGGAAGTCCTGATCCAGGAGCATGAGGATATGCGGCGTACGACGGGTCATGTGCCGGTCTGCAGGAGGAGCCCGGCAATTGCCTGGCTGGCGCTGTCACCCAGGGCGCCCGTTCCGAAAATCGGTGCCGTCGACGTGGGCTCGGCCCGGGCTGCATCCAGGATGGCCTGCTCATCGGCGCCCGCAATGCGATTCCACCCGCCGGCCGTGGTCTCTGTCCACTCCGTCTCGTCCCGCAGCGTAATGCACGGCGTCCCGAGCCAGACGGCTTCTTTCTGAAGGCCGCCGGAGTCCGTGAAAGCCCGACGTGCGTTGCGCACCAGGGTCAACATGGAGAGATAGGGTACGGGCGTGAGCAGGCGGATGGACGGCGGCATGTCCAGGCCCTCGAGCCGCCCCCGCGTCCGGGGATGGAGCGGCAACAACACCGGTTCACCCAACTGCCCCAGCGCCCGGACAATGGCCCGCAGGCGTTCGGGGTGGTCGGTGTTCTCCGCGCGATGGATGGTCGCTATGGAATACCCCTTGGCCGGGACGTCAGTGAGGGACGACAGCGGATGCCGCGCCGCGGCACGCTCCGAGAAATGGAGGGTGGCGTCCAGCATGACGTCGCCCGTCAAATGCACGCCCTCCGTCCGCCCCTCGGCCGCCAGGTGGGCCACCGCTGTTGCGGTTGGGCAGAACAGCAGGTCGCTCAGCCGATCGGTAACAATGCGATTGATTTCCTCCGGCATGAGCCGGTTGAAGGAGCGCAGACCGGCTTCCACATGATCCAGCGGAATGTGCATCTTTGCCGCGACCAGCGCCGCTGCCAGTGTTGAATTCGTATCGCCGTAGACCAGCACGCGATCCGGTTGCAACGCCTCGAACGCCTGCTCCAGCGCCACCATCATCCGGCCGGTCTGATCGGCGTGCGAACCGGAGCCGATGCCCAGGTTCCGCTCTGGGGCAGGGATGCCGAGTTCGTCAAAGAACACGGCGCTCATGTCCCCGTCATAGTGCTGCCCGGTGTGGATGAGGGACTCCCGGATACCGACTTCGGACAGCGCATGGCTGACGACGGCGGCTTTGACGAATTGCGGACGGGCGCCCACGATGGAACAGAGGTGCATGTGCCTTGGGAGGTTCAGTTCGGCCGGCTCTTGCCGGCGATTTCGTTCAGGATGCCGGCCAGTCGACCGGTCTGTTCTCGGCGGGACCAGGGGCGGGCGGCGTCCGACGCGGCGCCGACCAGCGGTTTGCCTTCACGCCAGGCCGTTACGTGGCGCTCCAGCTCCGACCGGATGCCATCCCGATCGTCATAGGCGAACACCCGGCCGGCCCCACTTTCCCGAAGGATCCGGTCCGCCTCTCCTCCGGGGACGCCGAAGGCCAGGACCGGGCGGCCACTGGCTACGTATTCGTAGATCTTGCCGGTGACGATACCGGCGCCGTCCGTCACCCGATTGATGGGCAAGAGCAACAGGGAGGCCCCTTTCATGTGCCCAAGGGCCTCGGAATGGGGCACGTACGGATGCTCCGTGACTACGTCGGCGAGCGGGCCACTGGCCACGTGCCGACGGATGCTGCCGTCCACGTTCCCTACCAGCACGACGCGGACGTCCGGCCATGGACGCTCCGTGAGCACATCCCAGAGGGGTGCCGGATTGCGGGCGGGGGACAGGTTGCCGACGTGGACCACCGTGAATCCTGGCAACGATTTCGGTTCGGCCTGCTCGATGTCGTCCGGATCGAAGCCATTGGACAAGGTCCGGAACGGCAAACCGGTTTCCTGCTCCATGTACCGGGCCACCTCATCCGAAACCGTCACAAGGGCCGACGCCCGTTCCAGTGTGCGTTGTCGTACGGCCCGGTCGAATCGTGCCGCCAGGCTGCCGGTCGGCATCAGGTGGCCATAGGCGACGTCCGGCCACGCATCCCGGAGATCGGCCACCCACGGCGTACCCGTACGCTTTTGCAGCCAGGCCCCGACCAGATGGGCCGACTGAGGCGGACCGGACGTGAATACGGCATCCACTGGCTCGGACGCCAGCAACCGGGCGGACTCCCGGCGGGCAAAGGGCACCCAGCCTACCCGCGCATCGGGCAGGAATACATTGGCCCGGACCCACCGGGCGAAACGCTCGCGTCTGTCCGGACGCTCCGCATCGCCCAGGAATCCGACCCCGACAGCATTGGCCTTGGTCGCGCCTTTCAGGTGGGCATACGCGGCATACGGATCCCATGAACGGGTCTGGATCACTTTCACTCCGGCCGGAACGTCGGCCAGGAGTTCCTCGTCCCGATCCGGCCAGGCAGCATGATCCGGGTGGACGGTCAATACCACAGGCTCCCAATCGAATTCCCGGAGGTACTTGACGAATTTCAGCGTGCGCTGGACACCGGATCCTCCCGACGGCGGCCAATAGTAGGTAATGAGCAGCACCCTGCGCCGGGGGGTCATGGCTTTCTGCGTCGGACGGCCACGAATCCGAGAACCAGCAGCAGACCATACGTCAACATCACGGACAATGCCGTAATCCATCGCCCGCGTGTGAACGAGGCCGGTTCGAATTGCATGGTCAGTTCGTGGCTCCCGGCCGGGACCTCTATGCCCCGAAGCAGTCCGTTGACCTGGACGATGGGCACCGGCTGGCCGTCCAGCCGGGCGGTCCACCCGTCCGGATAGTACACTTCACTGACGACCAGCAATCGCGGTCTATCCGTTGCCAGACCGAAGGACATTTCCTGTCCCTGAACCCACGAAGCCAGCGTCGCGGTGGCGGTGCCGGCGGGGCCATCCAACCGGGAAAGGTCCGTCGCTACGATTGCCTCCGTGCGCGGGTTGAAATCGGGGGACTGGAGCGTGGACCAGATGGCCTCGGGACGGGCCTCTGTACGCGTTGAATCCACGAACCAGGCGCGCTGCCCGGGCGATGGGGATTCAAAAACCGACATGCCGGTCGCGTCGTCCTGGAAGGCCAGCGACCACCCCGGAAGGCCACGCTCTGCCACCAGGTAGCGGACGTTCATCATGTCCAGGGCCCGGGCGTTGATGCCACGGCGTCCGGACGTGAACAGGACATGGTCCAGAAAGTCCTGGTAATTGCGGAGTTTGGCGCCGGTATACCCGCCCAGGGACTCATGGTGGAACGACGGACGCCCGTTCACACTCGGATCCTGACCGAATTCCAGGGACAGGACGCGGAAGTGTCCGTACCCGCCCTGGGCCTGGCGCTGTCCGTTGAGCCATTCGTCGAACGGATAGGTGGCCACCGCTGCCTCCACGTCCCGGCTGTTGGTCAGGACCTCTTCGTTGATGTACCGACGCCCGACACCCGTCAGATCAAACGTGGCCAGCAAAACGGCCGTCAGGGCGAATGCCCACGGCGGAATGGTCTTTCGCAGGACGAGGAAGAGGGCGATGGCGAAGAGGGCCAGGACGATCAGCGTCCGTCGGGCATCCGTAGAGAAGGCCTCCATCCGGGCCTCCTTCCGTTTCGCGATTTCCTGGTTGATGACTTGCGCCACCTGCGGCTCGCTGCCCGTGACCTGCGGATACTGCGATTGGATCTGGGAAAGGATGACACCCGATTCATTGGGTCGTTCGAACCGGAAGAATACATCGCTGAATACGGTCAGCACCAACACGAGAGCCAGGGCGCCGCCGGCCACACGGAGAGCGGGGTGACGCCATGGTTTGTCCCATTCGACACGCGACGACATGATGCCTGCCAGTCCCACGCCCCCGGCCATCGCCACAAAGAGGGCCACGACACTCAGCCAGGTTTCCGGGACGCGGAACGACGAGAACAGTGGAAACCACGCATACATCGGCCGGTTGAGCAGTGCCAGATTTTCGCCCAGCGCAAACAGCGTCATGATGAGGGCGGCAGTCAGGAAGGCCGTGACATCCCGCGTCCGGTGGAAAAGGAATGCCACGAAGGCCAGAACCAGGACAATGCTCCCGAAATAGTGTGGACCAGCCGTCCAAATCTTCGCGCCCCAATACGTGCCCCCGCCGCCGCCATAGGCATCGGCAATGAGCAGGGTGATCAACTCGCCCACCCCTTGGCTCCACTCCATCGCATAGTCCCAGCCCATTCCCCCCGGTGCTCCGCCCGAAGCCGTGCCGCGAATGGTATGGGCCGCAAATTCAGCATGGGCCAGATACGGCTCAGCAACCATGGCCAGTCCGAGCAACGACCCGAGGGCCAGCCACCCCGTCACGGCCAACGCCTTGCGCAAACCATCCGTCCGCAGGGTGCCGGCCATGCCGAAAGCCCACCACACCAGGGCGCCGATCACGCCGTAATAGGTGATCTGCACGTGACCGGCGCGGAGATTGACGGCCACGCTGACGGCAAACAACAGTGCGGCCAGAAGACCCGGACGCCGCATGACATGCACGAAAGCCAACAACATCCAGGGCAACCAGGCCAGGGCAATGAACTTGCTGTTATGCCCTGCCATAAGGATGACCGGGATGTACGTGGTGAACCCGTAGGCCACGGACGTGAGCAGTCCAGCCACAGACGTCCGCGTCAGGTACCAACCCAGCCAATACGCGCCGGCCAGAAGCAGGAACATATGGGAGGTCGGCCACAACCAGGATCGCAGCCAGCGCAGCAGGTCGTCCACCTGCGGTACGCTCAACTCCGGGGAGATCATGTATCCCGGCATGCCGGAGAACGCTCGTCCGGCCCACAGCGCGGCGTCTCCGGTCTCCTGCTCGTATTCGATCATGGACTGGGCCATTCCACGCCAGTTCACGGTATCGCCCGCAATCAGACTCTTGCCGCTGAAATGGATGGGCGCGAAAAACAGGAGGGCAACGACGAACAGGAACACCAGCGACGCGCCATGGCGACGCCAGGGCTTCTCCAGCAGGGATGGATGGGATGGGGTCATGGACGGGCCGGTTGCTGATCAGATCCCGTCAAACTACGGGACGGGTGCGCGCGGTTCCACACCTCCAGTTCGTGCTGCATGGCGGCCCGGACCCTTGAAGACAGGGCTTCCAGTTGCTTCCTTCCTGAATCATCCAGGAAAATGGGCTCTCCGACCACCACGTGGACCCTTCCGGGCCTGGCCGACCGGGTTTTTTCGTTGAATACCTGCCAGGCATTCAGGATGGTGACCGGAACAATGGGGACGCCAGCTTCGACCGCCAATTGGAAGGCACCCCGTTTGAACGCGGCCAGCTCCGGTCCATGGGATCGTGCGCCTTCGGGAAAAATGATCACGGACAGTCCATTACGGATCCGCTGCCCCGCAAGTCGCATGCTTTCGATGGATTTCTTGGGATGGGACCGATCGATGAAGACGGATGGGGATGCCCGGACCGCAGGCCCCAGGAACGGGGTCCGGGCCAGCTCAGCCTTGGCCACCCATCCGAAGGGGCATGGAATGGCCAGGCTCACCACAGGGATGTCGATGGCTACCTGGTGATTGCAAACAAAGACATAGGCCCGGTCCGGATCCAGGGCGGACCGAACCTCGGAATGGACGCGGATACCCATTCCGACAAACATGGAGCGACTCCAGAACCGGGACCAAAGACGAAACACGCCTTTGTTCTTGGACAAAGCCTGGTGCGTTATGGAGCCGACGGCCGACACGACCGTCATGAGTGACGCCCAGATGGCACACCAGAAAAAAAAGAGCCGTGAACCCATGGCCTCGATCGTGGACGGGTAATGTTCGGACGGGAAAGGTACGGACCCGGATTTGCCTTTCGGGAGTGCAAGCACGTCCGTACGTTGATTGCGTTCCATGATTCCATCGGTTGCCCGACCCATACCATGATTCGTCCATTGCTCCTTGTCGTCCTGCTGGCCGCGTGTATTCCGGGCGCCCATGCACAGTGGCGTGCCCAGTTGTATGCGGGTGTCGCCGGTTCATCGCTCCGGGGCAATATCGAAGCAGAGCGCTCGCCCATCCATCGGCTGTCCGGTGGAGCGGGCATGCAATACCAGTCGCCGACCGGCCTCGTCTTCGAGCCCACGGCTCGCTACACCATGAAGGGCGCTGTCCTGGACGGTACCATCGACGGCATTCCGGTCAACGCCGTCGAGGAAATCGCCTATCTCGAATTCCCGGCGCTGATTGGATACCGCTGGCGGGGCCGGGGAGGATTCCAGCCGAAAGTGCTGTTCGGACCGGTCTATGCCATCCGTTTGGATGCCAACATCACGGTCCGACCTGCCTCCGGAGGCACGGAACAAACCGAACCCGACACCACCATCCGGGGTGCGGACTGGGGACTTGCCCTGCTGGTGGCCGGTGAACAGACGCTGGGTGGAGAAACGCTGGTGGGAGGCATTTCCGGGACCGCCGGGTTGAAGAATGTCCGCACCGTCGATCCTCCTCTGCGCAACGTTTCCATCGGTTTGTTCGTGGGACTCGTGTTCTGAGGACTCCCGGACGGTTGCTCAACCCGTCGCCAGACCGGAGGCCCGCATGGCGCGGATGAGCGTCGTGAACAGGCGCAATCCGATTTTGCCGGCATCCCGGGACCCGAACTCGACCACGATGTCGCCGGAGAACCCGCGGGCCTTCAAGTCCGACAGGAATCCGATCCAGGACTTCTGGACGGTGTCCTGGTCAAACTCGGGGACAGGTACGGCCGCGAGACGCAGGAGACCGACGGTCGCTGGATCGCCGGTAACGGAGGGCTCGTGAAGCCCGGTCGTCACCGCGCGTGCAACCGGTTGTCCGGCGAGCTCTTTGAGCAGTGTGACGACCCGTTCGTCGTCATCGTCGGCAACGAGCACGGATTGCCCGGCCGCTGCCGCCCGTTCACACAATCGAAGATAGGGCTCAACCGGCAACGCATCTGTTCCGGACAGGGGCCCGAGAAGCGTTGCTCGTACGCCCAGCCTCCGGTTGAAGGCCACCATATCGGCATATTGTGTCATGTCATTGAGCCATGCCGACCGGTCCTCCAACCCGCACGTCAGCCATCCCGGATCGCACACGGAAATGGACAGCTCACCGGCCGAGACGCGGTGTCTGATGGGGGCTTCGTTCACCCATGGAACGCGCTCAAGGTGTTTCCCGACCGTCCGGAGTTCCACACCGTCGGCACCCCAGAGGCCCGCGTAATGCACCATGCGGTCGAGGTCGGAAGTAATGGGTTCCGGCTGCCAGATCAACAAGCTCATTTCGATTGGAGGATTGTACGGGTGGTTTCCTGTATCCAGATGGTTGCGGCCGGCAGCATCCGTGCCGTGCGGTCACGGGTCAACAAATCCTGCCGGGGAACCAAACCGTCGTCGTCCGCCGGACCGCGGATGCCGGATTTCCACCATCCGTCCGGTGCCGGAATTGTGGTGGCGCGCGAAAAGGATGCCGATGGGTCTACGCAAGCGTCCAACGATCCCAGCAGGATGATCTGCCGGATGGCGCTCCGGTCCCATGGCAGATGCTGTTCCATCCATTGCACACCCTGGCACGCTTCGGTTACACCGGATACGAAGGCGAACAGCACCGAGAATGGGATGGAGCGGTCCAGGTCCTGGGCTACCGCCAATGTCCGGGCAGTCTCGAGCAGGACCGCAGCATCGAGTCCGGAATCCGTACCGTCGGTCCATGTGCCTGCCCCCTGAATGCCGTTTCCGTCATATCGGGCCATCACCAGGACCAGGCTGTCCCGCTGGACCGGATGGGAGCCAGGCAAGAAACCAAGGACATGGATGCCCGACACCCGTTCCTCCGAAATCCGTACCTGTACGTGAATCGACCCTTCCCGGGATACCGTCCGCCCGAGGACGGTCCGAGCCGGCGGAAGCAGGCCCAATTTCAACGGGGCATGGATGTTGGTCACGGGACCCGGACGGAACCCGTCCGGATTGACCTGGATGCCCCGGGCCAGCACGTCCAGGGGCCGCTCGTCCGGGCCGAACGCTCCGGACCACGTCCCACTCCCGGATGCCTGGTCAACCAGGAACGCCGTGCCCGGAATGAGACGCAAGGTGTCCTCCAGAACCACATGCAGGCTGGCATGCTCCAAAATCGGTTTTTGCAACGGATAAAGCCAGCGATATTCATTCTCCAACGCAGGTTGGAGCAAGTCGGATCGAAGGACGCCCGACACGTAGGCGGACGCCCGGGCACCACCGAGCCGACCGGTTTCACGTCCTTCCAGATCGGAAGAATTCAACGTTTCGACGTGGCTCCGGACACCGGACAGGTCCACTGCTCGCGGATCCGACATTCCCGGGATCTCGGCCGACGTTCCACAACCGGCCACCATGAGGGCCAGGAAGACCGCAACCCGTCGCGAACATGTCTTCGAAAGCTGTATCATGACCGCATGGAAAAAAACGCCGTAGATAGCCAATCACTGGAAAGTACGCTACATGAATGGATGTCTGAGTGCAGATCGGAAGAACACATCCAACTGTGGCTTATTGCGTTGTGGACCGTGTACCTGGTTGTGACGGGAACGGTCGCCCCGGCACTTTGGACGGGACTGGCCATCGGGGTACCCGCGGCGCTGGCGCTCGCTTGGACGGCACTGGAATGGAGGCGTGCGGTCCATCAGCGTCAACAAATGCAATTTGAACAGGCGTTCGTTCAATCCATGACCTCCACCCGGGGCGTGGCGGATGTCATGGATGACCACGGGTTGTTCTGGCGGAATAGCCTCCTGGCCAGCGCGTTGACATCGGCGGGCGTGTCCAGCCAACTGGACGTTCACGTCCGGGAGTCCCTCGAGTCCGATCTGGCCGGCATCCTGAAGCATGCCATCCACCCCGTATACGCACCCGAAGATCATTTTGGATTGATCCTGGATTGTCTGGCCGGTGCCGGACTGTTGTTCACGTTCCGGACCGCCACCGACTCCGGATCCTTGGCGGTTGCCCTGGCGGCCACGTTCTGGCTCATCGGCCTTATCGTGCTTGACGTGCAGGCTCGTCGCCGCCGGATGCGACGCAACCTGGAATTGCCCCGCTTGGTTTCCCGCGGCGCACGATGGCTGTCCGAATGGGTGGAATGGGTTATTACAGATCCGCCGGAACGCAACAAGGCGTTCCGGCGGTCCGAATTCTATCGTCAACTTCCCTGGGTGCGCGCAAAATGACGCGCCCCGGAGCAGGACTCAGTTCATCTTGCCCTTCTGGACATCCGTGTTCAACTCGGCATTGAACTGTTCCAGGGCGCGACGGACGGCAGCCCGTTGCTGTTCCAGCATGTTGTCGGGCCGTGAACGTGCGTAGCGGCTGCGAACGGGATCCACGATGCGGGCTTCAATGGCAATGACCAATTCCTTCTGGGTGACCTGCCGCTGGGACTTACCAAACACGTAGCGCAGACCGAAAAACCAACCCGGAAGGTCCTTGAGCAAGGGAATGCCACTCCGTGAGATCGTCTCATCGGTGGAAAACAATCCGCCGATCACCGTCTGCTCGCCGTCCAGCAACACCACCTGGGTATTTGCGCTGCTCCGATCAATGACCGGCCCGGCTGCGGAGGGTCGACTGCCCGATTTCTCAACCTGGATGGCCAGGTGCAGGAAATCGACGGTCGGTGAGCCCAAGGTATCGGCCAGGGCTTCCGTGATGAGCGTCGGGGTCACATTCACGATGATCCCGGTCTTGAACAGCTCTGTGACCGTATTGCCGGAAAAGTCTCTCGTTTGGACGGGCACGTCTGAACCTATCTGGATGTCGCCGGCCACGCCGCTCTGCACGGTCACCGATGGACTGGCCACGGTCTCACCGAATCCCTGGGCTTCGGCCAGGCGGAACAGCCGGTTCAAATCGGAGAATTTGATTTCACTCGGACTCGTAATGATGTCCTCGAAACTGGAAAACAGTTTCTCGGTCTTCAGGGAGAAATTGACGCCACCGGCCGATGCATCGCCACTGGCAGATGCACCTCCTCCCCCACCGGCACCCGCTGAGGCACCACCGGACGTGCCTCCCGTGCTTCCGAAAATCAGGCTCCAGTCCATGCCCGATTCGCGTGCCTTGGTATGGTTGACTTCGAACAGGACGGCATTGATTTCAATCTGGCGGGAGTCCAGGTTCGCAAGGGACACGGACGTCGGAACCGCCCCCGCCGCACTGGCAACCGCACCCGAATCGCGGATTTGAGGCTGCACCGGGACCTCCTGGATCATGAAGTACCGTTCGGTCTCCCGGTATTGCAGGTTGTTGTATTTCAGGACGAGTTCCAGTGCATCCAGGAAATGCATGGTGGAGATCGAAATACCGATGGGCTGATTCCGCATTTCCACGTCAATTACTTCCTTGCCTGTGACCCGGCGAAAAATCGGATTCACGAACTCGACGAACGTATTGAACGGTGTCGACGGAAGGAATGACACCAGCTGATCCTCGGGGACGTACGTGCGGATCATCCGCTCGGCAGCATCCTGAGCGGCCGCGCGACCCGGAATGAGCAACGCAAGCAGGATCAAGGCAAATGAAAGCAGGTTGGCGGGCGTACGCATGATTCGTCAGTTTTTCTGTGTAGGTGCGATCTGGCTCGACCCGATCGCCTGGCGGAACCGCTCTCCGGTGTCCAGGACCAGGACGACTTCGTCGATGATGCCACCCTTGTTCAGCCGGGCGGTCACTCGTTCATTCATGGGATCGACTGAAATGATCTGTCCTAAATAGACCGATTCACCTGCCCCCACCGACACGAAGGAATCCTGCCACTTGAAGACAGCCTCGCCGTTCGCGATGAACACCAGCTCAGCCGATTCCACGTCGACCAGATTGTGGGTATTCGGGGGGATGAGTTCCAGGATATGCGGGTAGAACGGGTTTCCGGCCGGCTCCCGTGCCGGCAGAACCGAAAGAGGCACCTGCGGCAGATCCTGCGTGGGGTCAATGCTCTGGGCCAGCACGGGGAGGGCGTCTCCCTGCTCCGCTTCATCGGTCGCACTGAGCCCTGCCACTCCGCCGAAGTAGGATATCAGCGTGAAATCAAAGCTGACCATGACATCCATGACCGGCCGTTGGGTACGCGGATCGACCGTGCGGATATCGATATGGTTCAGCTTCAGATTGTCAATCCGGTACAATTGACGGGAATTTTCGATGGACCAGATCAGACTGTACAGATTCCTGAAATGTCCGCGTCCGGTGACATCGAAGGTGTAGGTGTTGTATTCCGCACCATTCGTCATGCCCTTGAACATGATGTCGAAGGGCTTGAAGCCGGTCCGGGTGTGTTCATTCAGGAAAGAAATCACTTCCTCCGAGCCCAGCGTACGCGGTACGACCTTGTACCGGGCATTCCACCGGGTTACCACCTCATTGGCAATGTCCTCGGACGCCGACATGTCCGACATAAGGGAGGTCAGTTCCGTCTGCTTCATCCGGGCCACTTTTTCAGCCTTCTCGAGGCGGTCCATTTCCGCGGGTTGCTGTACGAACGTGAGCCAAACGCCCCCGCCCGTGGCAATCAGCCAGCAGAACCCCAACACCAACAAATTCTGAATCATGTTCGACATGGTTCCGTCCTCAGATCTCTTTCTGGTTGTTCGCCTGCTCCCGCAAGTACAGGGCTGCTTCGGGCAGCTTGCGCTCCACTTCCAGCTGCATGACGAAAGTGTATACCGGGCGCTCCCTGATTTCCGAGAACGTAAGGCTTTCAATTTGACCATCGACCGATGCGGCAAGGGCGACAATCTGCTCGCGACTCGTCGCGTTGCCGGTCAGCTGCAATTTCCCGTCCGACTCCGACCATTGCTCCACCCAGACGCCGGAGACCGTAGACAATTCGACAGACAGACGCTCCAGGGTCCGCGACCAGCGATCGCTGCCCACCAGCAGGGAATCCAACACGTCGAGGGCGCCGACAAATCCCTGTGAACGGGCCTGCAGGCTGTCGATCCGGTACTCCAGATCATCCAGATTCGCCGAGATGACATCCTCCGGATAGTTCTTCAGCTCATGCTGGAACCGGGCCATGTCCTGGCTCTGGTCAAAGTATCGGGCAACGAAGAAAAGGGTCGAGCCGAACAGCAGGACGAACATGGCCGCAATGGGCCACGAAATGGGCAACTCAAAGCCCTTCCCTGCGAATTTGTGATCCAGGAAGTCCACCGGATGGAAAACGCCTGCGAACGGGCCATGCTTGACCAGACGAAGGGTTCCCAGCACGCCCAGCAACGCCTCCCGTCGCAGGGGTTTGCCTTCTTGTTCGGAGGTCGCGGAGCGTCCGGGCAACAGGCTGCGCAACAACCGGATGTCAGCCGTTTCGAAGAACGTGGAAAAACTCTCATGCAGCGGTTCTTCACGGTCATCGCTGAACAGGAAGATGGTCTCGGCATCACTCCGGCCGAGTTCGTCCTGCAGCAGCAGGACGCGACTGCAAATGGTTTCCGGCGGATCGAAGGCCGTGATGGACCGCAGGTTCTCGACGTGCAGAAGGGCGCCGCCGCTCACGAACATGACGAGCGTATCGTCCATGCCCACGCGCACGAGCAATGAGAGGCCGTCGGCCGCCCTGGCATCCTTCGACGCCGATGCAGCCTTCATCAGACCGGCCAGAAGCGAGATCTCCGTTTCCACGAGGGACACCGTGGGGAAACTCCGCTTCCGGTTCCGGATGGTTTTCAGGGAGGGCATGAAGGGTTCGAAGGCCTGCGCGAACACCGCTAGATTTGCCGAACCCCCATCCGGTGGGGACACCATGGGAATGAAGGCCGTCTGCGCTTCGGAGTACCGACCCGTCTGGGTCTTCTCCAGCAAGGCAAACAACTCATCGCGCGACGGCGCGTCTCCGGACTTCCTGTTCTTTTTCTTCTTCTTGACGCCTTCCACGCCATCCCGGGGTACATCCAGACGAACACTGTGGACGAACTCGGAGCCCAGCGTGAATACCACCCGGGGATTCTCATAACCCGCCTCTGCGCACTCGGCCATGATTTCAAGCAATTCCAGGTCGATCGGAATGGCGCCTTGGGCGGCCGATCCCATATCGCCGCCGCCGGCACCCGGCAAGCTGTCCGTTTCGAATTCTGAAGCCAGAAAGAGCGACGCATCGCCCTGCTCTCCTGCCGCAGCCGCGAAACTGTAGTCCGCTTCCGATGCGGGAGCATCCAACTCCATGTCCAGCGACGTGGCATTGCCCATGAAGTCGGCACTGGCCCGCTTGCGGGTGAAGGTCCGGATCAGGACCGGCCCATCGGGTCCGTCCTGCACGAGTGCGCCTTCTACCCGGCCATTGGAGGCCGAAATTCCGAGGATGTATTCGCTTTTTGCGCCGTATCTCATTGTATCACTTCGCCAATTGCATGAATCGCCGCTTGTTGTTCGCGTAGGACATGGCCGTCTCCGGCGTTATGAGTCCCTGACGCATCAAGCGGAAAAGATCCTGCTCCAGTGTAATCTGTCCCTGTCCCCAGCCTTCCCACATCATCTGGTATATTTCACCGGAATTGTCATTCTTGATGGCGGCCCGGGCCGAGGGTGTGACCCAAAGGACTTCCTTGGCCAGCACGCGACCACCGCCCCGCTTGGGAGCCAGCTTCTGGGAAATGATGCACCGCAGGGTATCGGCCAGGCGGTTACGCACGCGATCCTGCTCGTTCGGCGGGTATTCTCCGACAATCCGGTCAATACTTTCGACCGCCGATGACGTGTGCAAGGTGGAAAAGACCTTGTGCCCTGAATCGGTGATCTCGATGGCAGAGGAAATCGTTTCAGGATCGCGCATCTCGCCGATCACGACGATGTCCGGATCCTGACGGAGGGCCTGCACAATTCCGTCCTTGAAAGACGGCACGTCCTGACCCACCTCACGATGCCGCACAATGCACTTCTTCGAGGCATGCATGTACTCGATGGGCTTTCCGACCACCACGATGTGGCCATGGAAGTCCGCGTTGTTCGCATCCACGATGGCATCGAGCGTCGAGCTCTTGCCGGACCCGGTCACCCCGGTCACGAGGGTCAACCCGTCGCGTTCATGGCTGAACATGAGCCCCCGCTCGATGGCGGGATGGAAGCCCAGGGAATTCAATGGAAACAGGGAGTCCTGGATGGAGCGCATGTTGAGGGCCAGATTGCCCATTTCCATGTAGGCCGACGCCCGGAACCGACGTCGGCGCTCGCCCGGTTCGCCGGGAATTTCGTGGGAAAAGTCTGCGGCGCGCCAGGAGAACAGCGATTCCAGTGCCGTTGCACCCAACAGGTTAAGGATGACCAGGGCTGACTCGTCGGTCGACAACCGGGGAAGCCCTTCGCCGGGCTTCTTGTCGCCATCGGACCGGAACCAGATGTGTCCGTTCGACGATTCGCCGCCCATGTCCATGTCCGATGCGCCAACCGTCGCCATCCGGGACACCAGGGAGTTGAAGAAGATGCGCAATTGGGCGCGGTCGTTCGAATCCACATGGCCCAACCGGTCCAGGAGGAATCGGATGCGCTCCTCCCCATAACTCATGGCCGGGATGGACCCGATGATCTGCGCTACGAACCCGGGCAACCCGTCGTTGGCGGGCTCGGACAACGAAACCGTCGATCGCGACGGGGTCCTGAGTGGCCGCGCGGGCGGACGCGGGTTGGCGGGAATGGATCCGGAGTGCTCCATGGAATGGGTAATGTTTTGACAGATCTCAACGCCTCTCGTATCGTCCCCAAAACCCAATTCTTAAGCGTCCCGGTGTCGTGGCAGGCCCCACAAAAAATGGGGCGCTGGAGCAATTCCTGCTCCAGCGCCCCATGAACCTTCTGGCGTGTCCCGAATGGGCCTATTCGGCCTTTCTGGACGCGGACTGGGTCATGGATGTCATGCGGACAACCAGGGGCTGTTGCTGCAGTTCAGGAACGAGCGGCATGAGCCGTTGCAGCGCTTCGTAGCTCGTGCGGACTTCCACGTCCCCGTTGATATGGAACGAAATGGGCATGACATTGACCTGTTCGCTGCCCGACGCACTGCACTCGGCTTCAAGGGCGTGCCGGTAAATGGCCAGGTCGTAGAGCAGGATGGGCGTCCCACCGATGTCCTCGTCATCGATGTCATATACCCGAACACGGAATACGCCTCCGCGGTCTGTTGAATCGGACCAAACCGAACCCGGAACAGCTCCCCGGACATCGCAAGCGGAGTTGAACGTCATGGAAAGCGCCAGGAGATCGGCCACGGGCGTGTCAAAGGAAACGTCCGCATCCATTGGGCCTTCCTGAAGCGATCCTACGGACTGATAGAAGAAGGTGCCGTTCACGGCGTCCGTGTTCTCGATGGAAATCCGGATGTCGGTGACGTCCTGGTTGGTAACGAGCTCATCCCAGCATAATCCGCCTCCGGTCTCGCATCCGGCGGCCAGGACATCCACACCATCCATGTCGTACCGGTCGTCGTATTGATGGTCATGGTACCGGAGGGCGCCCGTTGACGAGAACACGCCGATGTCGAAATGGCCGCCCAGAAGGCCGGCATCGTCCTCGCCTCCGGTCTCACCGACGTCGGTGAGCGAGCGCAGCACCAGGGCCCCCCGGATATCGGCCGTTCCCTTGAACTGATGGTCGCCACCGTTGGCCCGGGCCATGACCAGTCCTTCCCAATAGACCGTTCCTGCGAGCGTCAGCGATCCATCCACAAGCAGGATTCCGTAACCGGACACGGATCCCCGGACGTCCAGGTCACCACTGACGACGACGATGGCCGGATTGTCGCGGGATCCGTACGTCACGTCTCCCGAAATCCGCTCCGGACCGGCAATGTCAATCTTGGATGCGTGCGCCCGGATGGCCGCATCCAGTGTATTCAGATCCACGCCCAGCGGGCCGGAGACAATGTCTCCTTGGCCATTCATGCCGGTGGCTTGATCGCCGCTTATCCGGGCGGCGAACGGATCGTCTGCGGAGGACAATACCGTGCGGATGGCATGCGCATCCGGACCCGCTACGTGCGCATCCTCTTCCCCTTCAAACGTCGGCAACGGTGTGTCCAGACCGGAAATCAGGAACGAATTCCCACTGGCCTTCACGCCGGACACCGGTCCGTCAATGGTCAATGCATCCAGCACAGGCGATCCCGTGCGTTCAAGCGTCGCGAAGATCTCATGTACGGCATCCTGGCTCGTTCCTTCGGCCCGGATGACCACGGGACCCTCGCGGTCACCCACGGCTTCGTAGGCGTACGTCGCGCCGGCATACGGCTTGTCGGACACGGCACTCCGATAATTCGCAAAATCGCGGGCTGTTCTGGCAACGGCCAGATTCAGTGCCGTGTGGGCCGTCTCCCGCGCCAATACGGACGCCTGATAGTCCGTCTGCGTTTCAATACGGTCAATTTCTCCTTCCTTCTCCACCGCATACATGCTTGTCAAGGTGATGAGCATGGATGCGACCAGGATGATAGCGCCTTTCCCCATGGTGGTATTCCTCCAGATGTGTCAATAAGTACCGAGGGGGATGTGACGGCGGCTGAATGGTGGATGGCCGCACGACACAGGGGGTGTATCGGCGGCATTGGTCCGGACTTAAGTCCCGAAAATGGACGGACCAAAAAAAAGGGGCGGCGCTTCCGCGCCGCCCCTCAGTCCAGTCAGGATCAGTTCCGTCCGGATCCTTGCGGTCCGGCTCCGCAAGAGCACCCGGGTTACCAGCTTTCTCCCGTCCTTGTGCCGACATTCAGATAGTGTGACGAAGTGCCAGAAGGTGCATTCCGGACCCGCTCCCGTGCGCGATCCACAAGCGCATCGCGAACTTCACGGGCCGAGGCCTGCGGATGGCGAGCCAGGTAAAGTGCTGCCGCACCCGATACGTATCCTGCCGCCATCGACGTTCCGGACATCACGGCCAAACCATTGCCTGGCGCAAGGGACACGATTTCACTGCCCGGAGCAATGATATCCAGGTCCGCGCCCGAATTCGAAAACCAGGCGAACTGACGACTCCGTTCCGAGGCGCCGACAGTAATGGCATCTGCGACGTGTGCCGGCGTGATCAATGAAGCATCGACCCCCTCGTTTCCTGCGGCAACGACGACGGTAATCCCGGCATCAATTGCGGCCTGCACGGCATCATCCAGGGCCGTCCACGCTCCGGCCACGTTTTCGCCGAGGCTGAGATTCATGACGGCGGGTTTGCCCGGGTTGGCCGCCTTCCATGCGATCACGTGATCGATGGCACTGATGACCATCGCGTCGTCCGCCGTTCCATTGTCCGTGAACACGCGAAGGTTGTGGATGCGCGCACCGGGGGCCACACCCACCGTGCCGTCCTCGTCGTCGAATGCCGCGATGGCACCCGAAATATGGGTTCCGTGTCCGTCGGTGTCCATGGTCGTGCCGGAGCCCGAGAAGTCATGGTGGCTGACAACATTCACGTCCGCATGATCCACGCCGGTGTCCACGACGAATACGTCGACATCGACGGTACCTTCCCCGTCACCGGAGACGGCCCAGGAGCGATCTGCGTTCACATCCCGTATGGACCACGGCAAGTATTGGCCGGATTCAGGTGGAGCTGCGGTCCACGTAGGACGCTGCATGCTGAAGACCGGCTCAATCCAGGCGATTTCGTCATCCCCGGCCATGAGGTCCATCAATTCCTGCAGGTGCTCCGATGACGCCCATATCCCCCATCCGTGGAAGACGCCGCTGTATTCGTAGCGATCCAACACTTTGTAGCGGTCAAGGACTTTGTAGCGATCCAGCACTTTGTAGCGGTCCAACACCTTGTAGCGGTCCAATACCTTGGCTGGCTCAATGGCGAACACCAAAGCGGTCAGCTCCCCATCCTTGCCCATGGCGGACACGCCCTTCTCCAGCAATTGGATATTCCGGATTTTCTCCGGACCGGCTGCACGTTCGACTTCCGACGTGGAAGACGTATCGACCACCTGGTCAATGCATCCGGTCAGGAAGACCAGGGCAGCAAGCAACGTACTGAAAAGCAGGCGGTGTCCAGTCGTTTGGAAGTGTGGCTTCATGATTTCATGAGGGGTTGGTTCATCGGAAACCACTGTGGCGCAGGGCGACACAGCGTGATCGAGGTATCGGCAGCGACAACGCGCGGATTAAATGGCCACGCCATTTTTGTCGGGGTTTCCCTCATGACACAGGGGCGGGGGGGGGGGGGAGCCCCCCCCCCCCCCCCCCGGGGGTGTATGGTTGGTTGAGGGGCAGGGAGCGGAATAGGGACAC
>JAVJVN010000003.1 GCA_040221055.1 Rhodothermales bacterium
GGGGGGCCTCACACACGCCTCGTTCCCCCCCCACACCTCTGGGGGGGGGGGGGCGCCCGGGGCCCCCCCCCGCCCCTTCCTGGCCAAGGGGGCCAACCTGAGTTACCCGAAATCGCTGTTCATTGCCGTGGGCGGGTTTGACGGTCACGCCCATACCCTCTCCGGCAGCGACGACCTGTTCGTGCAACACGTGGCCCGGACCGGAGCGGCTCCCATCCTGTGTCTGCACGGCGAGGAGGCCCACGTACCGAGCCCCGCCCAGGCCACGTTCCGGGCCTGGTGGCACCAGAAGCGTCGCCACCTGTCGGCCGGGAAGCACTACCCGGCCCATGCCCACATCCGACTCGCCCTGTGGCACGGGGTGGACCTGGCGACGTGGGTGCTTCCTGCGGTCGCACTGGCCCTTTCTGCGTCACCTGCGACCGTGGTTGCCCTGTTCGCGGTCCCGCTGGTCGTCGTGGCCATCCACGCGGCGGTTCTGTTGCGGGATGGGCGGCGTCGTGACCGGGATCTGATCCCGTGGCTGCCGGTACTCGCCCCCCTCATGGTGCTCTACAATCTGGTCGTGCCGCTCACGACCGTCATCCGTCCCCCGCGAACATGGGCCGCACGCTCTCCTTCCTGATTCTGCTGGCCCTCGCGGGAACGGCCACGGCACAGATATCCGCCGAACGTCCGGCCATCATGCCGGCGCCCATCCATGAGGGTCGTGTTCTGTTGCTCGACCTGGAATTTGCCGCTGCGGAGCGCATCTTCCAGTCCCTGCTGCGCCAACCGGCGCCGACCGGACCGGCCGCCTACCCCGTGGATCCAACCACCGTACGCCTGCTGGCGCGCTGGCATCTGGCCCTCGGTCCCCTGATTGCGCTCCTGTATTTCGATGACCGGAGTGTCGTGCCGCAGGTCATGGCCCATTCCGATTCGCTCCGCGCAGAACTGGATGCGGCGCGCTCCGAGCGGGGCTACACGGCCGAAATCCGCTGGCTCACGGCCGAAAACGAGCTTCTGCGGTCGTTCGCCTGGTCGAAACAGGAAGCCTATGTGCGGGCGGCGCTCGCGGCGAATGCGGCGTGGTTGGCGTCCGATGCCCCGTCCGCGCAGGGCGATGCCGCGTGGGCCGATACCGAACTCCAGAAAATCCGGGGCCTGCTGCACATGGCGGTCGGGGCGTTTCCTTCGACGTTCCGACGGTTCCTGAGGATGCTCGGCTACGCCGGCACGGTGCCTCAGGGCGTTGCCGAATTGCAGGATGCGGCCGCCAACGCGGCCTACGGAAGGGATGAGTCGCTGCTCTTCCTGGCGCTCCTGGATGCGTATGGATTCGAATCGGGGGTCCAGGGGAATGACGTGACCGCCGCACTCCATGCCGCCTACCCGCGGAGTCCGATCATGGCCCTCATGCACGGGGACATGCTGCTGCGCAAACGCAAGGCGAACCGGATGCCGGACGTGTTGATGCCGGCCCTGGAACGGACCGAAGCCCAGGGGCGACCCATGCTGTATCCGGTTGCGCTGCTTGGGGATGCATACTTCCGGACGAACCGGCCCGAGCAGGCCATTCCGTACTACGAACGATACCTGGCCGAGCAGCCAGGACCTGCCCTGAAAAACCTGACGCGGCTGCATCTGGGCATGTCGCGGGAACTCACCGGCGACCGTGAGGGGGCGCTCGAGGCCTACCGGCTGGTGGACGTTTCGCGGCAGTTCGAGGAAGAAGCGGCTTCGGCGCGGGCCGTGAAACGCTTGCTGGCCGAGCCCATGTCCACGCACGACCGGACGCTCATCCGCGCCCAGAACCTGTTCAATTCGGAGGAAGAGGCGGCCAGCGCGGCGCTCTACCGGCAGATGCTCATGGAGCCGGGCCTGCCGGCCCGCATCCGCGGCGCCGCGTATTACGGACTGGGCCGGTACTACCACGAAGCCGAGGTGGAGGGGACCACCACGGAGGTGATGGATAATGCCGCTGAAGCCCTCATCTGGTACGACCGCGCCATCGCCGAGCCGGGCGAACCGGCCGCCAAGTGGGCGCCCTGGAGCCTGTTCCATTCCGCATCGCTCCTGGCCGATTCCCGTCCGGACGAAGCCCTTCGCCGCCTGGAGACGCTCGCGAAGTACAAACCCGCGTTCGACTACCAATCGCTGCTTGAGAACCGGGCACGCCTCCTGGCGGAATCCATCCAGTAGAAACCGGGGCCCCATGCTTCCGTAGAGCGTGGAGCATTCCACCGTGTTCAACTTCGCGCGTCCGCTCATTGGCCCATCCACCGCACTTCGCATCCCATTCGGGCGATTCGCTGCCTGATCTTGCCGACGGGTTCCGTCTGGCGGGTTGGGACGTGGATCCGCGCACGAACCGGGTCCACCGGGACGATGACATGGTATCGCTCGAACCCAAGGTCATGCAGGTGGTCCTGCTCCTGGCGCGTCACGCCGGACGGCCCGTGACGCGGGATCGCATCATGGAAATCGTCTGGGCGGATACGATTGTGACCGACGACGCCTTGACGCGCTGCGTTTCCGAGGCGCGTAAAGTGTTCGGGCGGGATGCGCTGGAGACCATTCCGCGGGTCGGCTACATGCTGGCCGCCGACGTGGAGCCACTGCAGGCGGGCCCGGCACCGGATGACCTTCCGGCTTCGGTCTCTGTTGCTCGGCCACAGGACAGAACTCAGCACACACATCACCCTACCTATGCCCCGGTCCCCCCGCGGTGGCGCCCCCTGGGCCTGGCGGCGTCCGTCGTGGTGATTGCCGTGGCGGCATGGATCTGGATGGGCCGCGCCGGTCAGCCCGATTCCGGACCACGCGCGGCGTCCGTGAATGTGGGGCCGGTCGTTCCCGCCACCGCGCTGCAGGGTCGCGAATCCATGGCGGCGTTTTCGCCGGACGGGATGCGCCTGGCGTATGTGCACGTTCCCGACTCAGGCGCGGTCTCGCAGCTGCACGTGGCACGGCCGGGCGATGCAAGCCCCTTCGTGCCCTATGAAAGCGCGGATGCGCGGATCCTGTCGCCGACCTGGACGCCTGACGGGCAGGACGTCCTGTTCGTGGAAGTGACGGGAGAGCAGTGCAGGGTCCGCACGGTCCCAGCCCTCGGCGGACCCGCCAGTGATGTCATGGCATGCTCCGGTCGATTCGTCAGCATGGATCTGTCCCCGGACGGCACGCGGCTGGCCCTGGACGGCCAGGATACCTCCGATGCGCCCGTGCGAATTGATATCGTGGAATTGGCCACCGGAGCGCGGACGCGCGTTCCGCTGGATAATCCCGAATATCACGACTACGCTCCCCGGTTCTCGCCCGACGGTACACGCATCCTGTTTTCACGGAGCATAGGCGAAGGATGGCTGGATCTCTATCAATATGACCTGGAATCGGGGACGACAATCCGACTCACGCATCACAATGCCGGCATTGTCGGCTCGGACTGGCTCGGCGATGATGGGCGTATGGTCTACAGCATGGGGTCCCTGGGCAACTTTTCGCTGATGGAGTTGGACGCTTCGGATGGCTCGTCCCGTGCACTGGGGCCAACTGGCTTCCGGCCAACCGTGGACCGTGTGCACGGACGCGTGGTATTTGAAACGTTCGAACGCGACACCGACCTCCTCCTGCAACGGGACGGAGCGCCGACGCCCTTATGTGAATCCACCCGGCACGATCATGCGCCTACGCTCCTGCCCACGGGCGACCGCGTCGTGTTCGTGTCCGACCGGAGTGGCCCCCAAGCCCTCTTCGTATGCGACCTGTCAAGCGGTGACGTATCCCGGATACCGCATCCGGAGTACGATGGCGTCGCCGTGCCTTCGGCCGGTCCGGATGGACGTCTGGCGTTCACGGCGGTGCAGGATGGCCGGGCCCATCTTGCGGTCATCGATGCGCCGGGCCAGGCGCCGCGCCTCTTGACATCGGGCGCCGCGAATGACGTGTATCCCCACTGGTCCCCGGACAGAAACTGGATCTATTTCGGATCCGATCGGACGGGGCGTATGGAACTGTGGCGTATACCGCCGGGGGGAGGCGAGACCCGGCAGCTGACCGTCGACGGCGGCCTCATGGGCATACCTTCCGCTGACGGCGCGTGGTTGTACTTCCAGCGTCCGGGTCAGGCCGGTTTGTGGCGGATGGTGGTAAATGATGGCGGTGTCGGTGGCGAACCCCAACTCATTGACGAGACCGTGGACCTGTCGCTGTTGTTCGCCTGGCGCCCGTACCGCCACGGGGTCGTCCTGGCACAGTCCGGCACCGACGGCACCGGCACACTGGAATTCCTGGACCCTGAATCGGGCGCCAGGACAACGCTTCGAACGCTCCCTGGTACCTCCGGCAACCAGGGCCTTGCCGTCAACGACGACCTGAGCATCCTCGTTACGACCCGCACCCAGCGGATGGATGCCGACCTGAAAATGGTGGACTATTTCTAAACCAATCCCATCGGGTCCACGTCGATGTTCACCCGATACCCGTTCGGGAGCGTGCCGAGCGCTTCGGTGGCCCCGTCCAGCGCATCGCGCAGCCCCTGCGCCTGGTACCGGCCGGGCAATTTGACCACCACCTGGTGCCGGAACGACTTCTTGACGCGGTGGATGAAGGCCGGGGCCGGGCCCAGCACCTGCGCCACCGCCACCGTCTGCTCCACCCGGCGCGCCCATAAACGGGCCATGCTCTCCGTGCGGTGGTCGTCCACGCCGGAGAACAGCGCCGAAATCATCCGTCCGCTGGGCGGATAGCCCAGCGCTTCCCGCTCGGCGAGGGCATGCTTCGCAAACCCGGCGTAGTCGTGCCGAATGGCGTGCTGAATGACCGTGTGGCCCGGCTGGCGGGTCTGCAGCAGCACTTCGCCCACCAGATCGGCGCGCCCGGCCCGTCCGGCCACCTGCGTCAGGAGCTGGAACGTGCGCTCCTCGGCGCGGACGTCGGGCAGCGCCAGGCCCGCATCGGCTTGCACAATGCCCACGAGCGTGACCTTCGGGAAATCCAGCCCCTTGGCCACCATCTGCGTGCCCAGCAACACATCCGCGTCACCCCTTCCGAACGCCTCCAGAATGCGATTGTGGCTGTCTTTGGTGGTTGTCGTATCCAAATCCATGCGCAGCACGCGCACGTCCGGCGCCTCCTCGCGCAGCCGCTCTTCCAGGCGCTGCGTGCCCGTGCCGAGTTTCTCCAGGCGGTCGGAGGCACACGATGGGCACACGGAAGGCATCCGCTCGGTCACGCCGCAATAGTGGCAGCGGAGGTGGTTCAGCGGCTTGTGGAACACCATGCTGACCGAGCAATCGGGGCATTCCGGCGTCCAGCCACACGCCTGGCATTCCAAGCTGGGCGCGTATCCCCGGCGGTTGAGCAAAATGATGGCCTGCTCCCCGCGCTTTTTCCGATCCAGAATGGCCGCCACCAGTTGCGGCGACAGCAGCGCGCTTTCCCCGCGAAGGTCCACAATCCGGATTTCAGGCAGCGCGGCCGGGCGCCCCCCGACTGGCACCCGGTCCGGCATGGTCAGCAGTGTATAGCGCCCCTCGCGGGCGTTCGCCAGGCTCTCCAGGCTGGGCGTGGCCGACCCCAACACGCACACCGCGCCCGCTGCCCGGGCCCGCACCACCGCCACGTCGCGGGCATGGTAGCGCGGCGCCGGATCGAACTGCTTGTAAGTCGATTCGTGCTCCTCGTCCACAATCACAATCCCCAGATCCTGGACAGGCGCCAGAATGGCCGACCGGGGCCCGATCACAATCGGATAGTGCCCCTCACGGATGCCGCGCCAGGCATCGAACCGCTCGCCCGCACTCATGCGCGAGTGCAGGAGCGCAATCCGGTTGCCGAACCGCGCCCGGAATCGGCGCACCGTCTGGGGCGTCAACGCGATTTCCGGAACGAGCACAATGGCCGACTTGCCCATGCCCCGCGCCTTCTCCAGCGCCGCCAGATACACTTCCGTCTTGCCTGACCCCGTCACGCCATGCAGCAGAAACGTTCCGTACGTGCCCGTCTCCAGGTGGGCGTCCAGCGCCCGGCACGCCTCGGCCTGCCACGGATGCAGTTCCGGCGCCACCGTCGGCACATCGGGCAGCGCGTAGCCGTCCTCCATGTGGGACTGCAGCCGGTCCACCCGCGTCTCGTAGCGACGCACGTATCCGAGTTCCACCAGGCGTTGGACGGTGGATGATGCGCCGCCTGCGGCGGCGAGCAGCTCCGGCTGCGTCGGATGCGGCATGCCACGGCCTTCCCGTCGCCGGAGTTCCTGTAAAAGCGTCTGTTGGCGCTCCCCCCGGGGCTCTTCCCGCGGCGCATCTTCCCGGAGTGCTACCCGAGTTTCCTGCAGCGTAGCCGGCCGCGACTCGGAAGCCGACACCGTCCCCGGGGGGAGCGCCGCCCGGAGCGCCTCGCCCCACGAACACATGTAGTAGGTGGCCATCCACCGCGTCAGCTCCAGCAGTTCGGGCGTCACTTCGACGAGCCCCGTGCTCGCTGCCTTCACCGCCCGCGCCCGAACGCCCTCCAGATCCGCCGCCTCACCCGGCTCTACGATCACCCCCGTCAACTGCTGGCGCCCGAACGGTACCGTCACACACCGCCCCGGCACCGCCTGCTCCACGAGCTCCGGCGGCACGGTATACGAAAACAGCTGGTCCAGCGGCAGCGGAAGGGCAACGCGGACAATATCAGGATGCGTCACGGCGGAGCCAGTCGGAAAGGTTCATGGAGCGTCGATTGGATGAAGCGTCCAATTTACGGTCCAGGCGTCCGGAAGGCGTATACCGAAAACATCATCGGTGTGCAACCCCTCTTCACAGAGACGAATTAATGCACTGGCTTGACGGGCTGGCGTCGCGTATGCTGACAGAAGAAGGATTCCTCAATTGAAAGCAATTCAAAATTCGTTCCGTCCCATCCCAATCCGAATGCCGAAATGAAGCTGACTCAACTTTTCAGAACCTGTATTACCCCCCCCCCAATTACTGATTGTTGCTCTGGTGCTGGGGCTTGCGTACCCGGCGGCCGCGCAGATTGAGCTCGACAGCAATGGAAGGGTAGGGATCGGGTCATCTGCTCCAGTATCTACAAGTCAAGTCTACCTGAAGTCGGCGCGCGAACACGGGTTGAAGTTGAACCTTGACGGCGTTGGAAGCGGCAATGCGTATGGCGTGTACTCATTCATCCAGAACGGGTATGCGAGCTATCGTTTCGCGCTGTGGGGGAAAGCACAGGGCAGCAGTACACAATCATATGGACTTCATGCTACTGGTACAGGCGCGTCGAACCAGAAT
Source organism: Rhodothermales bacterium (assembly GCA_040221055.1). Taxonomy (NCBI): domain Bacteria; kingdom Pseudomonadati; phylum Rhodothermota; class Rhodothermia; order Rhodothermales; species Rhodothermales bacterium. Next base: position 7,266 of record JAVJVN010000003.1, read on the forward strand.
TTCGGAGCCTACGGAAGTGCGACTGGGGGATCACAGGCGTATGGCGTTTACGGCGTAGCCAGCGGGGCTTCCACGAACTATGCAGGATATTTCTTCGGAAATGTATATGCCACGGGAACCGTAACTCAGTTGTCAGACAGCAGGTTCAAGCGCGACATAACCACGATCAGTTCGGAGACCAAGTCCGCCCTGCTCGAACTGAAGCCGTTAACCTACCGTTTTGCCAACGTTAACGAACTGGCCGCTGCGGGTCTCCCTCGGGCGAGTCTCGCTGACGGTGTACATTATGGGTTAATCGCCCAGGAAGTTCAAGCGGTATTACCTGATTTGGTCTCACAAGAGATACTGGCGATTCCGGCAGAGGATTTATCGACGCAGGATGTACCTGTTCAGACCCTGGGAGTCAACTATTCCGAACTGATTCCTATTCTCATTGCCGTCATCCAGGATCAACAGGCACAGATCGAGGCTCTTCAGGCAGCCGTACGCGGCGCGGGCATCGATGTGCCGGACGCGACGAGCGGCAATAATTAAGCACTTGGACATCAAAGGTCTGAAACCCGATGCACAAAGAATTTACGTTCAATTACCGAATTGTAAAAACGCTCCTGTTGCTTCTCCTGATAAGCGTAATGCCACGAATGGCATTCAGCCAGTCCGTGGCGAAGGCAACTCTGGATGATATCGGGCGGCTTGTCCTCTCTGCAACTTATTACTACGACCCCGATGTTCCTACTGAATATTCGGACCTGCCGTGGATCAAATCGGACACAACAATAGAGAACTTTATTTACTTTGACTTGCGAATGAACGACTATGACAATGGTTACACATCTTCTGTATCCAATTTAAGTACGCGTTTTCCAAGTGACCCAACTCTTCCCGTAGCCGCCAACAGAACATTTATACAAGATGCGTATTTCATGGGTTTATTTGACTTTGGGGACAGTACATATGGCTCGAATGTAACGCCTCTTCCTGACATTGAGATGAACGGCCAGAATACTTATTATGCATCTGCTGTAAGAACGGGTATGGGGATTCAACCGGCTGGTAACTATGACTTGAAAGTTGTCCTTCCATTTGATGGCAGTTCTTCCTATAACCTAAGCTGAGCGATTCGTATTTGTGACGTGTCCAATATCGCTGATTTGTCTGTGATGAACCACGCCCCGGACGTTCCGGTGGCTCAGAGCCGGGTCAGCGTCCGTCCTGGACCCTCTTTCGGGCTTGAGACAGACCGG